>JACQUN010000113.1 GCA_016210285.1 Chloroflexota bacterium | reverse complement strand
TGCTGACGTAGTCCACCAGGACGTACTGACCCAGGTGGTCAGCGGTGGTGTAGAAGGCACGGCCCCGGTTGATGCGAGTCATCTTGTCCACGAAATCCAGGAGGTAGGAGCTGCTCTCCAGCATGAAGGTGTTGATGGTGATGGCCTCGTGGGTGCACCGCTTCACCTCCTTCAGCGTCTCCTGGATGGTCTGGTAGCTGGGGGGATAGCTGAAGAGGGCGCGGTCCCCCTCCAGGTGGGCCGTGGGCTCCCCGTCGGTGATCATGATGACCTGCCGGGTGGCGCCCTTGTGCCGAGACAGGAGCTTCCTGGACAGCATGAGTGCATGTTGCATGTTGGTGCCTGAGACCCAGGCGTTCCAGTTTACTTTCGGAAGCTCCTCTTCTTTGATTTCGGTGGCGTAGTCGGAGAAGCCGATGATGTAGAGGGTGTCCCTTGGGTACTGGCTGTGAATAAGACCATGCAGAGCCAGGGCCACCTTCTTGGCCGCCTGGAAGCTCCCGAAGAGGCCCATAGAGCGGCTCTGGTCCAGAAGCAGCACCGTGGCCGCCTGGGTCAGGTGCTCCGTCTGCCGGATCTCGAAGTCCTTTGGGCCGATGCGAACCGGCGTACCCGGCCCGTTGCGCAGCAGGGCGTTGACCACCGTCTTCTCCAGGTCGAGGTCCAGGGGGTCGCCGAACTCAAAGGGCTTGGTCTCCCCCGAGAAGTCTCCGCCAGAGCCGCGCTTGATGACATCATGGCCACCAACCCGATCCTTCCGCAGCCGGGCAAAGACCTCCTTGAGCGCCTTCTGGGCGATCTTGCGGATGCCCTTGGCGGTGAGCTCCAGCTTCCTGCCCTTGCGCTGGACGTAGCCCGCCTCCTCCAGCATCTTGGCGATGCGCTGGAGCTGTTCCAGATGGCGCCGGGCATCCCGCCCTAACACCTCTTCGACCTTGTCCAGGTCCAGGTCCTCCAGGTTGCCCCGGCGGGTCACCTCCTGAATCTTCTGCTCCAGCTCGTCCATGGACTGGAGCTGCCCCATGAGCTCCATCGCCTGGTCCAGGGTCACCGGCTCATCCCCAAGGAACTGGTACTGCTTGCGCAGCTCCTCCAGGGGGCTGAGCTCGTCCAGACCTGCGGCGAGCTCCTGCAACTCCCGCATGGTCTCCGGGTCCAGGACCGACTCCAAGAGCTGCTCCAGCTCCTGGCGCTGCTGCGGGCTCATGCTCTCCAGGAGCGACTGCGCCTGGGCGATCTGCCGCTGGAGGCGATCGAGAAGCTCCTCCAGGGAACGGGGAGGGTTTGGACCAAAGAACTGCCCGAACTGCTGCATGAACCCTTCAAAGTCGGGCTGTCCGCCCCGGAGCTTCTCCTGGAGCATCTTGTTGAGGGACCGCAGCATCTCCCGCAGGGCCGCCATCTGCTGCGGGTTCATGCCCTGGAGGGCCTGGCGCAGGTCCTTGAGGTGGTTCTGCAGCATACGGCCCTTGAGCATCTCCAGCAACTCCTGGAACTGGCGCTGGGCCTCGGGATCCATGAACTCGTAGCTAGAAAGCTCCTTGATAGCGCCGCCCAGGCTCTCGGGGAGGTTGTCCAGGGACTCCTTGCTCTTCTGAGCACGCCCCTCCAGCATCTTCAGCAGCGGGTCGGTGGCAGGGTCGCCGCCCTGTTCCCCGGCGCGCTGGCGCGCCTCCTCCACCCGCCGGTCAATACCCTTCCGCTCGGTCTCCTTCACCTGCTCCAAACGCTGCTTCAGGTCTTCCAGGAGAGAGTCCATGTTGTAGCGCTCAAGCTGCTGCTGGCGCATGGCGCGAAGCCGTTCCAAGAGCTCCCGCAGACCCTCGACTCGCTGGCCCTGCTGCCCCTGCACGCCGCGCTGGAACATCTCCCGCAGGGCGCGCCAGACATCGCCGTGAGCCAGCAGGTCGTCTGCTAGCTCATCCATGAGCTGCTCCTGGTCAGGCCCAAACACCTGCTGGGTGCCGTCCCATTGGGAGTAGCGGTAGGAGAGCATCCTGCCCCTTTCTAGAAGGCGAACCGGAGCCAGGGAGGGGTATGAGGCTATGATACAACAACGCCCCGCCCTGTCAATCCACCGCCTTGCGGCCCTCTTCGCAAGATGCCATAATGACAAAGGAGGGGAGCCTTCAGGATGCGGATTATTCTCTACACCGGCAAGGGGGGCGTCGGAAAGACTAGCGTCGCTGCGGCCACCGGCCTCAACGCTGCCGAGCGTGGCTACAGCGCCCTGGTCATCAGCACCGACGTGGCCCACAGCCTGGCGGACTCCTTCGACGTCTCCCTGGGCCCCGACCCCACGCGTGTGGCCCCCAACCTCTGGGGCCAGGAGATTGACGTGCTCACCGAGGTGGACCGCTACTGGAGCACCGTCCGAGACTGGCTGGCTGCCCTCATGCAGTGGCAGGGGATTGACGAGGTGGTGGCCGAGGAGCTGGCGGTGCTCCCCGGGATGGAGGAGCTGGTGGGCCTCCTGTACATCACCCGCTACTACGAGGCCGGCCCCTATGACGTGCTCATCGTGGACTGCGCCCCCACCGGCGAGACCCTGCGCCTCCTGAGTTTCCCCGATATGGCCCGGTGGTACATGCAGCGCCTCTTCCCCCTCGGCAAGAGGGCCGCCAGCACCCTGGGGCCCGTCGCCCGCACCATCATGGGCATGCCCGTCCCCAGCCAGAAGGTCTTTGACACGGTCCAGAGCCTCTACCAGGAGCTGGACCGCATGCACGCTGTCCTGACAGGCTCGGAGGACGCCTCGGTGCGGCTGGTGATGAACCCCGAGAAGATGGTGATCAAGGAGGCCCAGCGCACCTACACCTACCTGAACCTCTACAGCTACCACACAGACCTGGTCGTCTGCAACCGGGTGATCCCAAGTGCGGTGGGGGACCGCTACTTTGATGCCTGGAAGGAGAGCCAGGCCCGCTACCTCCAGCTTATCCAGGAGTCCTTTTCCCCCGTGCCCATCCTCACTGCGCCCCTGATGGACCGAGAGGTGGTGGGGCTGGACACCTTGCGAGAGCTGGGCCGAGCCATCTTCGGCGACGCAGACCCCACAAAGGTGTTCTATCGTGGCAGGCCTCAGGAGATCACTCGGGACCGGGGAGGCCACGTCCTGAAGGTGACGCTGCCCTTTGTCAGCAAGGAGCAGGTCTCCCTTCTCCACAATGGCGACGAGCTGGTGGTCCAGGTGGGACACTACCGCCGGAACATCTACCTCCCACGGATCCTGGCGGGGCTGACGGTGCAGGATGCCTCCCTTGACGGGGACCTGCTCCGCATCCGCTTTGATAGCCACAAGAGCACAAGAGAGACCCACCGAACAGCGCCCTAGCAGAGAGAGTCTGAAGGGGAGGACAGGTATGGCTGACCGCTTCTTTGAGGTCCACTTCAGCCCGGGTGGGGAGGTCGTCTTCCGCGTCCGCCCCAAGACGCTGCGGCAGATGGTCCCCACTGCTACCCAGGAGCACCTGCGCAACGCCAGCCGCGAGACCCTGCTGGCCCTGCGCAGCTTCCTGGACCAGTGCCTGGAGATGCAGGGGGCCGGGCCGGCGCCCGAGCCGGATTCTCCCGCCCGAGGCCGACGCCGCCGCATCGAGGTGCGCGAGGAGAAGCCCGAAGGGGCGTAACAAGGAGCCCTTCTTTGGAAAGAAGGGCTCCTTCACCCTCCGAAGAAACTTCAGTCCCCCCTGCGGCGATAGACCTCCACCCTTGCCGCCGAGAGCATCGCCCCCTTGATGGGCGCCGACGGCTTGCTGACCCGCACCCGCACCGCCTGGACCGCCGGGAAGGACGTAAGCACCCGCCCGACGATGGCCTCCGCCAGGGCCTCCAGCAGGTTGCGCGGCGGCCCCTCCATGACCTCCTTCACCGCCCAGTACACCTCCGAGTAGTCCACCGTGTCCGCCAGGTTGTCCGAGGCCCCTGCGGGGCGCAGGTCAGCCTCCGCCTCCAGGTCCACCACGAAGCGCTGGCCCAGGGCCCGCTCCTCCGGCGAGACGCCGTGGTAGGCGTAAAAGGTCATGCCTTCCAGGGTGATACGGTCACCCGTCATGGCTGCGCCGGCCTACGCTGGCCGATACGGAGCGGGTTTTCTGGCGATCTGTGAATCATTTGCCAACCACGATGTTGACATGTCGCAACGCAAATGATAGCAGAAGATTGGGTCACAGCCGTATGCTTTCCGGCTAGAAGTTCTTAGCCTAGTACCTAGTGGCGGCAAACAGCGTCACTGTCACCAAAGCTGTAGTTCGGGCTGACCAGATAGAAACGAAGATAACGCTGACGTATGACAGTAGGTACTAGTCTAGTGGGCCACACCATCAGAAGCAAGCACTCTTGCTCTCGCCTCAGACGCGTCTCTATGCTACCGGCCCGACGGCTTTCAAGCCGCGGGCGGTGGGTCCACCCCACGGCATTGACGAGCATCTCCCATTCAACTATCGTTTGCCTGTTAGAAAGGAAGGTGCCCCTTGGTAAGAGTAGCTGTTCTGGACGACTATCAGGGCGTCGCTTTGCAGATGGCAGACTGGTCGGTCTTGCCCGGGGATATCAACGTGGAGACGTTTCGTGACCATTTGTCCGACGAATCTGCCATGGCCCAGCGCCTGAGGGATTACGACATTGTTATTGGAATGCGCGAGCGCACCCCTATGTCCCGCTCGCTGTTGCAACAGTTGCCTAACTTGAAGCTACTCATTACTACGGGCATGGCCAATGCCTCATTTGATGTCGAGGCTGCCACAGAGATGGGCATCGTTGTTGCCGGCACATACAGCAGCAGCGTGGGTACCGTGGAGCTTACCTGGGGACTCATATTGGCCCTGGCCCGCAGCATTGCACTGGAAGACCGTGCCATCCGTGAGGGAGCATGGCAGCACACAGTAGGGCAGGACCTTGCCCACAAGACCCTGGGGGTTATTGGCCTGGGAAACATCGGCTCTCAGGTGGCCAAGATTGGGCTGGCCTTCCAGATGCAGGTGTTGGCCTGGAGCCAGAACCTCACCCGAGAAAGGGCCCAGTCGGTAGGCGCGACCTATGCCGCCGAAGACGAGTTGTTGTCACGCTCTGACCTTGTCACGATCCACCTGAAACTGAGCAATCGAACGAAGGGGCTGATTGGCGCACGGGAGCTGGGGCTTATGAAGCCCACGGCATACCTGATTAACACCTCGCGAGGGCCAATCGTGGATGAGCAGGCCCTGATTCAGGCCCTGCGAAGCAAGACTATCCAGGGTGCCGGGTTGGACGTGTACGACGTAGAACCGCTGCCTCCGGACCATCCCTTGCGCCACCTGGAGAACACGGTCGTTACACCGCACCTGGGCTACGTGACAGACGACGTTTACAAGAGGATGTTCGCAGATGCCATAGAGAACATCCAGACCTTTCTCAAAGGGCGGCCGGTGCGGGTGTTGAATTCGCCCGTGTTGGAATACCCAAAGTTGCGGGGTATGCGCTGAGGATTTACGGTTGAGCAGAAAGCTGAGGCATATGCTTTTTCTGGTCGGCCTGCGGGGACTCGAACCCCTCACCTGCATGTCGCAACCGCATGCTCTGCCACTGAGCTACGCCCCGCCGACGGGAATCTACAAGCCCCTGCCGTGAGTCTCAACAGCACCGCAAGCGTGAACGCCCTCACCCCCTCACCTCCTCCGCCTTGCGAATCGCCTCTGCCAGCGCCAGCAGGTTGCGGGCGCGGGCCACGATGGGCTGGTCAATCATCCTGCCGTCCAGGGAGACGGCGCCGCGACCCTGGGCCGCCGCCTCGTCGTAGGACTGGACCACCCGCCGGGCGTACTCCACCTCCTCCGGCGCGGGGCTGAAGCCCTGGCTTATGACCTCTACCTGGCTGGGGTGGATGGCGCACTTGCCCTTCATGCCCAGGGAGCGGACCTTCTGCACCTCCCGCTTCAGGCCCTCGGCGTCCCGGAAGTTGTTGTAGGGGCTGTCCACCGCAGGGATGCCAGCCGCCCTGGCCGCCACCGCCACCACGCTCCGCGCGTACACCAGCTCCTCTCCCGTCTCGGTGCGCTGGAGGCCCATGTCGGTCAGGTAGTCGTCGCCGCCGAAGGCCACCGCGATGATGCGCGGCGACGCCCGGCAGATGTCGTAGGCGTGCACCATCCCCTTCGCCGTCTCCACCCACGGCACCAGCTTGACCCGCCCTGGCTCCTGGCCCGCCCGCCGCTCCAGGGCAGCGATGATGGCATCAACCTGCTGGACGTCCCACACGCCGTCAATCTTCCCCACGGTCACGCCGTAGATGTGGGGGCCGATGACCGCCGCCAGGTCAGCCTCCAGGAGGCCAGTGGCCAGGGAGTTGGCCCGCGGGATGACCTTCTGGCCGCGCCCGGCCAGGGTGGGGAGCACTTTGGCGATGGTCTCCCGCGCTTTGGCCTTCTCCGGGAAGGGCACCGAGTCCTCCATGTCCGGCAGGAGGGCGTCCGCGGGGAGCATCCGCGCCTTCTCCAGCATATCCTGTCGGTTCCCTGGCACGAAGAGCAGGCTTCGCAGCAGCTCCATGATGTCCCTCCGCAGTCATCTCTACACTCTGCCTATTCTCTGCCCGAACAGGGGTGAGGTTCAAGAGGCCCACCACGCCGTGGCAACGAGAGACCGTCGCCAGGGCCTCCCGGCGCGGCAGGCCCTGGCAAGCTGCCGAGCATGGTAGGCGCCGTAGCACCCCCCGCCGATGACCACCAGGTCTCCCACGCGCTCTGCCATCTTGCGCCCAGTATAGCACCCTGCCAGGGCGGAACGGGGCGTAAGCAACACCTACCCTGAGCCGTGCTATTATGAGATGTGACGCCGCCGCCTTCAGGGGGTTGAAGATGCGGATTCGTGCCAGCATGATGATGTTGCTTCTCCTGGTTGCCTGCGCGCCAGCCGCCAGGCAACAGCACACGCCGTCGCCGACCATGGCGCCGCAACCAACACCGGCACCCGTGGTGGGAACGAGCCCTAACGCAACGCCCCTGGTGCGGCTCACCCTTGTGGCAGAGAAGGCAGAGTACAAGGCGGGCGAGCCGGTAAGAGCTAGAGCCCGAGTAGAGAACACCTCCGGGAAACCCGCGCCCTACACGATGTGGAACATCGGCGACGCACCCATCTACCTGTGGGTGGAGCTGCCCCAGGGCGGCGCCCAGCCTCTCTATGAGGAGGGCCAGGGCCCGAAGATCGTCCTCCCGGCGGTGACGGGTGCGGTCCTGGAGGCTGGGGGCGTCCTTGAGCGGACGGTCATCTGGGACCAGAGGCTCTCCCCCCAGGGCTCCCCTACCCAAGCACCGCCTGGCACCTACATTATGCTCGCCGTCTTCAACCTCGGCGACCACCAGCAGGGGGAGAGCACGAGGGTTGAGGCCAGGGCTACCGTCCGCATCCTCGCGGCAGGGCCGTGAGGTTCCCCGCCCTGCCGGAGAGAGGGCCTCAACCGGCTGAGGCAGAGGCAGGCCGTGGGTGGGCAGCCCTGGGCTTGCGGACCAGCAGGATAGTGACTGCGCTAAGGAAGGCGGCCGCCGCAAAGGCCAGGAAGGCATTGCTATAGCTTTGGGTTGTGTCGTAGACAAAGCCCGCGATAAGAGGCCCTGCCAGGCCGCCCCCGGTCTGGACGACGCCCAGAAACCCCCGGATGGTGGCGAAAGCGCCGCGACCAAACAGGTCAGCCTGTAGCGGCAGCGGAAGCACGGTAAGCCCACCGTAGGACATGGCATAGGCCACCAGCAGCAGGACTATACCCCAGGTGCTGGTGACCCCAGACATCCCCAGCATCGTGAGACCCATCAGCCCGGTAGCCAGGGACATCAACAGCGTCTTGCTGAAGCGGTCTCCCAGCCAGGCCAACCCCATCCTTCCTGTGATGCTGAGCAGAGCCACTGAGCCCAGCATAGAGCCGGCCACCGTGATGGAGATGCCGCGGTCCGTCAGCATAGGGATAAGGTGGATGAGGAAGCCAGTGGTCACCACGTGACGGAGCCCCACGGCCACGGCCAGCAGCCAGAAGGCCCTGGTCCGCAACGCCTGGCGGGCCGTCATGTCCTCCTCCTGCCCGGCTGGGGTGGTAGCACGCTGCTCCCCTCTATGACCTCCCCCGCGCTCTGTAGGCCGGTCTGACGGCCCTCCATCCGGAAGGTAGCCATACCGCTCGGGACGATGGCGCACTACCAGAGCGATGGGAAGCCCTACAACGAAGATCAGGATGCCAGATACCACGGCCGCCACACGCCATCCCGAGGTGACGATAAGCCAGCTCACCATGGGAACCATGGTGGCACCGCCAAGGCCTACCCCAGACCACATGATGCCGAAGGCCAGGCTCCGCTTCCGCTGGAACCAGTTTGCCACTGTGGCGGAGATGGGCGTGCTGAAGGCCAGGCCAGAGCCAAGGGTGATGAAGAGGATATACACTAGATAGAGGGTCGCGAGGGAATGGACCTGGCTCAGGAGGATGAAGCCCGCCGCCATCAGCGGGACTCCTACCAGCATCATGATCCGGGGCCCCAGCTTGTCCACCAGGAAGCCCTCAACGGGCCCCAGAATCCCTGACTCCAGGCGCGAGAAGGAGTACACCCCAGAAAGAGCAGTGCGGTTCCAGCCAAACTCCTGGGTTAGCGGAACGAAGAAGGCGCTAAAGCCATAGAAGTTGAGGCCAGCGCTGAGCGCCATGCCGGCAGCGCCCGCGATGACGATCCACCAGCCATAGAACAGGTTGGGGAGCCGCACTGGAGGGAGGTGCAAGGCTGCCTTCACGGCCTTATCTCCTACAAGGACGAGTATGCGGGGTCTATTGTAGCAACTCCCCGAGTGGCGAGAAAGAACAAGGTACAAGCCTCAGGTCTACCAACTACACTTTAGCCCACCCCCAGGCCTGAGCCTGGGGGTGGGCTATGAGGCTACCGAAGGATTCTTTCGCCGTTCTTGACTTCCCAGCACCTGAAGCGGATAATAGATTTAGGATATTCTAAACTCATTCACTCCCAATGAAAGAATCAACGCAGAGACAGGACAGGCTGTACCAGCTCCATGCAGCCATATGCAAGACCTTCGCCAGCCCCTGGCGTCTCCGTATCGTGGAAGCCCTGGGCGATGGGGAGCGCACGGTGTCGGAACTGGTAGATTTGCTCGGCATCCCTAAGAGCAACGTCTCCCAGCACCTGGGCATCATGCGAGAGAAGGGGGTAGTGGAGTACCGCAGAAAGGGTGGCTACGCGTTCTACAAGCTTTCCAATCCCAAGATTCTCCAGGCGTGCCAGCTCATGCGGGAGGTCCTGCTGGAGCAATTCCAGCGCGCCGGGGAGCTATCCCGCCTTGAGCGTGGGCGAGGGTGAGAGGAAACCTGACAAAGGAGTCTCGCCGTGAACGGGGAGCACCGGCGAAAGACGCTGATCATCCTCAACGACCCGCCCTACGGGACCGAGCGGTCCTGGAATGGGTTGCGCCTGGCTATCGCATTGAGCAAAGACCCGCAGGATGAGGTGCGGGTTTTCCTCATTGGGGATGCAGTGGTTTGCGCCAAGCGGGGCCAGCAGACACCCAATGGGTTCTACAACCTTGAGCGGATGCTGCAGGTGGCAGCCCGGCAGGGTGTCCTGGTCGGCACCTGAGGGACCTGCCTAGACGCCCGTGGCATCGGCGTCCAGGAGTTGGCAGAATCCGTGCACCGGGGCTCGCTGGACGAGTTGACCCAGTGGACCCGCTGGGCCGATAAAGTGGTCGCATTCTAAGCGCAACGCGGCCTGCTGAATCCCTGGCCACACTCCACGGGTGGAGCAAAGGTAAGAAACGGTTGACCACCACCGCCTTCGGGCTGCGTCGTGGAGGTCAACAGAAGCCTACAGCCCAAAGCTCTCCTGCACCGCTTTGAGGACCGACTGCTCCGTGGGGAGGGCCAGTTGCTCCAGGTTCCGGGCGTAGGGCATGGGCACGTCGGCGCCAGCCACATGGGCCACCGGCCCGTCCAGGTCGTCGAAGGCCTGCTGGTGGATCAGGAATCCCAGGTAGGTGCCAAACGCCCCCGTGGCCCAGGCGTCCTCCACTATGAGGGCGCGGTGGGTCTTCTTCACCGATGCCACCACGGTGGCCACGTCCAGGGGGCGGAGGGTGCGCAGGTCCAGCACCTCCGCCTGCACCCCGCGGCGCTCTAGCTCCCGGGCAGCCCGCAGCGCCACGTGGACCGTGCGCGAATAGCCAATCAGGGTGATGTCGCTCCCCTGGCGCACGGTGCCCGCCTGGCCCAGGGGGACTTCGTAATACTCCTCAGGCACCGGGCCCCGGGTGCCATAGAGAACCTGGTGCTCGCAGAACAGAACGGTGTTCTGGTCTTTCATGCAGCTACGGAACAGGCCCAGGGCATCGGCGGGGGTTGAAGGTGCTACTACCTTGAGCCCGGGGATGGTCGCGTACCACCCCTCAAGGCTCTGGGAGTGCGTAGCGGCCAGGCCCGCACCGCCGCCGGTGACGGTGCGCACAATCAGTGGAGCCTTGAGCTGCCCACCCGACATGGAGTGGATCTTCGCAGCGTGATTGATGAGCTGGTCCGTCGCCATCAGGCTGAAGTTGATGGTCATGAGCTCCACGACGGGACGGAGACCGGCCATAGCTGCCCCGATGCCCGCCCCAACGATGGTGGACTCGGAGATGGGGGTATCTCGGATGCGCTCCGGGCCGTATTCCTTGAGGAAGCCCTTGGTCACCGCGTAGGCCCCCCCATACGCCCCGATATCCTCCCCCATGAGGAACACGTTGGGGTTGCCATCCAGAGCCTCCCGCAGGGCCCGGGCGATTGCTTCGCGCAGCGTCAGCTCAGGCACAGGTCGGCTCCGGCCCTGGCAATCCTCTCAGCCCCTGTCTTGCCCATCCAGTCATTCCGTAGAGCCCTGGTGCCCTCACGCATAGACGTCCTCGTAGAGGGCCTCGGGTGGCGGCTCGGGGCTGGCGTCGGCGAAGCGCACCGCCTCCTCTACCTCCGCCTCCACGCTCCGCTCCAGCGCCTGGATGTCCTCCTCCCTGGCAGCCCCGCTCTCCAGCAGGAGCTTCCGGAAGGTTACGATGGGGTCCTTGGGACGCCACTGCTCCTCTTCCGCCCTGTCCCGATAGTCCATGGGATCGGCCATGGAGTGGCCGCGGAAGCGGTAGGTGATCGCCTCCAGGAAGACAGGCCCGCCCCCAGCGCGGGCGTGTTCCACCGCCTCCCCCGTGGCCTCGCGCACCTCCAGCACATTCATGCCGTCAATCTGGCGAGCAGGCATCCTGTAGTGGGCGGCGGCCTTGTAGACGTCCCGCCCGCCGGCATAGGTGCGGTCTATGTGAGAGCCCATTCCGTACATGTTGTTCTCAAGGAAGAAGATCACAGGCAGCTTCCACAGGGAGGCAAGGTTCATGGACTCGTGGAACTCCCCCTGGTTGATGGCGCCATCCCCGAAGAAGCACAGCACGACACGCTTGGCATCCTGGTAGCTGGAGGCCAGGGCCAGGCCGGTGGCGATGGGGAGCTGCCCCCCAACGATGGCGTAGCCCCCCATGAAGTTCCGGGCGGCATCGAAGAGGTGCATGGAGCCCCCCCTGCCGCGGCTCGACCCGGTGCCCCTGCCGAAGAGCTCTGCCATTACCACATTCGGGTCCATGCCGCGAGCCAGGGCGTGCCCATGGTCCCGGTAGTGGGTCACCACGTAGTCCTCGGGCCGAAGCGCAGAGATGGCACCCACCGCGATGGCCTCCTCCCCAATGTACAGATGGAGGAAGCCGCGGACCTTGCCCCGCATGTACATCTCGGCGCTCTTCTCCTCAAAGCGCCGGATAAGAAGCATCTGGCGGTGGAGCCCAAGCAACTGCTGCTGGCTTACCTTCTCCTGCACCTGCATGCCTACCCCTTCCGTGCGCCCACTGGCTCGCGGGAGCCAGTGCGGGCCAGGATGGCCGCCCACTCCTGGTCAACCCTCTCCTGAATCTCCCGCACCAGGCCCTGGTTCTCGGGCCGCAGCAGATGAGCAAAGCGCCCCTGGGAGCCCAGCCACTCGGTTATGGGTTTCTTCACCGGGGGCCGGTAGTTGAGCTTCCACTTGCCCTGGTCCACCTCGAAGAGGGGCCACACGCAGGTCTCCGTGGCCAGCTTGCTGATGCGCATGGTGTCCTGCGGCTCGTACCGCCAGCCGCGGGTGCAGGGCGCCAGCACGTTGATGAAGGACGGCCCCTCCACCGAGACGGCGCGCTGGACCTTGGTCATCAGGTCCTTCCAGAAGTGGGTGGCTGCCTGGGCCACGAAGGGCACGTTGTGGGCCGCCACGATGGCGGTGAGGTCTTTGCGCCACTGGGGTTTCCCGGGCACCGCCTTGCCCACTGGAGTCGTCGTGGTCCAGGTGCCCAGGATGGTGGCGCCGCTCCGCTGGATGCCCGTGTTCATGTAGCCTTCGTTGTTGAGGCAGACGTAGAGGAAGCGGTGGCCGCGCTCCAGGGCGCCGCTGAGCCACTGGAGGCCGATGTCGTAGGTGGCCCCATCTCCCCCAAAGACCACGAAGGCCACGTCCCTGGGCTCCAGCTTGCCTTTTCTGACCATGGCGCGGTAGGCCGCCTCCACCCCGCTGATGCTGGTCGCGGCGTTTTCAAAGGCGCTGTGGATGAAAGGGACCCGCCAGGCGGTCCAGGGGTAGCGGGTGGTGGCCACCTCAAGGCAGCCCGTGGCGCCCGCGACGATGGCGGGTTTCCCCAGGGCATGCAAGACCAGCCGCACGACGACCGACTCGGCACACCCGGAGCAAAGGCCGTGCCCCGGGGCCAGAAGCTCTTCCTGAGCGCTCAGGCTCTTGAGATTCAAAGCGACAGGCATCGCCTACCCCCCTTCCCGAAGGCCAAGATATGTAACCGTGCCCGTTGGGGCCGTGGGTTGCAGCAGGGCTTCAAAGGCCTGGCGAAGCTGGGGAGGCATGGTGCTCCTGCCCCCCAGTCCATAGACGAAGTCATACACCGGGGGCGTGAGGCCGTGCGTGTACAGGGCAAGGCAGACATCGGAAAAGAGGGGGTTGCCCGGCGCCCCGAAGGCCAACCCCCGGTCCAGCACCCCCACAACCTTCACGTGGCGCAGGGCCTCGGCCACCTCCCGAGACGGGAAGGGCCGGTAGCAGCGCACTCGCAGCATCCCGGCCCTGATCCCCTCCCCGCGGAGCTGGTCAACCACGTGGCGCACCGTCCCAGCCGCCGAGCCCAGCAGCACTACTGCTACCTCGGCATCCTCCAGCCGGTAGGCATCCACGACATCATAGTAACGGCCGGTCAGCCGCCCGTACTCCCCGGCAATCTCCCTGGACACCTCCAGGGCCCGCTCCATGCCTGCCACCTGATTCCGCTTGTGCTCCGTGTAGGAGTCGTGGTACGCCAGGGGGCCGATGGTCACGGTCTGGGAGGGGTCCAGCAGCCCGTAGCGGGCATGGTACTCGCCGACGAACTCCTGGACCGCCTGGTCGGGAAGGAACTCCACCCGCTCCAGGCAGTGGGTCACGACGAAGCCGTCCAGAACGTTGGCGACGGGGAGCAGAACCTCGGGATGCTCGGCGATGCGGACCGCCTGGATGGCGTTGTCGTAGGCCTCCTGGGCGTTCTCCCCCACGAGCATGACCCAGCCTGTCTCTCGCATCCCGTAGGCATCGGAGTGATCGCAGAGGATGTTGATGGGGGCCGAAAGGGCCCGGGTGCAGAGGTGCATGACGATGGGCAGGCGTGAACCCGAGGCCACCCACAGCACCTCCCACATGAGCGCCAGGCCCGGGCCGGAGGTGGCAGTCTGAACCCGCGCCCCGGCAGCGGCGGCCCCGATGCAGGCGCTCATGGCAGCGTGCTCGCTCTCCACGGCCACGAACTCCGTCTGCACCTCGCCATCGGCGACGAACTCGCTGAAGGTCTCCGTGATGATGGTCTGTGGGGTGATGGGATAGGCAGCCACGACATCGGGGTGGATCTGCCGCATGGCGTGGGCCACCACGGCTGCCCCGGTGAGCGCCACCAGTTTGCCCGTCCCCCGGGTTGGTGCAGCGGCCTGTCTGGATACGGTCGCCATGGCCTACCTCCCACCGGCGGACTGCGTCGCGCCCACAAGGAGCTCGTCCACCATCGCGATGCACCGTTTGGGGCACTCCACGACACAGATGCCGCACCCCTTGCAGTGTTCGTAGTCCACATCCACCAGCTTGCCGTCCTCTACCTTGAAACAGCTATCGGGGCAGAAGACCCAGCAGATCATGCAGTGGGAGCACGCCGCGTAGTCCACCACCGGCCGCTGGACCCGCCAGGAGCCCGTCTCCACCTCCGTGGAGTTGCCAGGGTGGGGGATCACCGCGCCTGGGGGAACCTCCTGCCAAGCTAGAAGTCGCATTCCAACCTCCCCTGGGCCACTGCCTCATCTCCCGCAGTCAGGGCCCCTGAACCTCCTGGAGTCCACGCTCAAAGGCCACCAGGTTTGCCTGCATCATCTGGACCCCCAGCCGGCTCCCCAGCCGCTGGGTGATGACCTTGCGGACCGCCTCTTGGGACACGATGCCAGTGACCCGCACCAGGGCCCCGAGCATCGGCATGTTGGGGATGTTCCGGCGCAGGGTCTCCATGGCGATGCGCGTCGCATCCAGGGTGTAGGTGCCAGCCGGCGCTCCTGGCAGCATCGCCCGTACTGCCAGGGGGGGCTTTGGCGTGTTGACCAAAAGGAAACCTTCTGGAGAAAGCCCGGCTACCACATCCACTCGGCCCACCAGCGTGGGGTCGAGAACCACCACGACGTGAGGCTCGGCAACCGGACCCCGCACAACGATGGGCTTGGCGCTGAGACGGGAGTAGGCAACCAGGGGAGCGCCGGAGCGCTCTGCGCCAAACTCGGGAAGCGACTGGAAATACTTCCCGTCCAGCAGGGCAGCCTCCGCCAGAAGGTTGCTGGCGGTAACCACCCCCTGGCCGCCCCGGCCGTGCCAGCGGAGCTCCGCTATCGTCTGCCCCAGTGCTACCATCATGGCTGGCTCCCTTCCACCGCCCGGGCATGCCCGGCTAGATGTGAATGGCCTCGCCGCGGGCAGCAAGCGCGGCCTCCTTCACTGCCTCGGAAAGGGTTGGGTGGGAGTGGACCAGGAAGCCCACCTCGCTGGCCGTCCCTTCCAGCAGCCCGCTGAGGGAGAGCTCCCCCAAGAGCTCGGTGACCTCCGGGCCAATGAGGTGGGCCCCCAGAATCTCGCCGTAGGAGGCATCCACCACCACCTTCACGAACCCCTCCCCTTCGCCAAGGGCGAGGGCCTTGCCGTTGGCGCTGAAGGGGAACCTGCCGATCTTTACGTTCCTCTCGGAGGCTCGTGCCTCGGCCTCGCTCAGGCCCCAACTGGTGACTTGGGGGTTGCAGTACACGGCCCGGGGCATGAACCGGTAGTCCAGGGGGCGGGTCTCCCGCCCCGCGATCCGCTCGGCGGCTGCCACCCCCTGGGCGGAAGCAACGTGGGCGAGCAGAAGCTTCCCGGTGACGTCTCCAATGGCATAGACCCCTGGGACGCCGGTGCCCATCTGGTCGTCAATCTTCACGAAGCCCCGTTCCACCTCAATGCCCGCAGCTTCCAGCCCCAGGTTTTCGCTGTTGCCCAGGACCCCCACGGCCACCAGGACAGCCTCGCAGGGGAGCTCCTGGGCTCCCTGGCCGGACTCCACCGTCACGCTGGCACCCTCACCGAGGTGTTTCACGTCGGTGACGCGGGCCCCCGTGAGAACCGTGATGCCCTGCTTCCGGAAGGCCCGCTCCAGGTGCTGGCTCACCTCCGGGTCCTCGTTAGGAAGCAGGTGCGGGAGCATCTCCACCACCGTGACCTTGACACCGTAGGCGTTATAGAGGTAGGCGAACTCGCAGCCCGTGGCGCCGCCCCCCACGATGAGGGCCGAGGCAGGAAGCTGTTTCCTTTCCAGCGCCTCCCGGCTGGTGAACACCAGCCTGCCGTCCAGGGGAAGCACCGGAAGCGTTCGGGCGCGAGCGCCAGTGGCCAGGATTACGTTGCGGGTTGTGAGGACCTGGCCGCTTTCGGCCACTTCCACTGTGGTAGGATTCCGCAGGGCAGCGGTGCCGTGTATGCTCTCCACCTTGTTCTTGCGCAGCAGGTAGACAACCCCCTGCGTCAGGCGCCGCACCACCTGTCGGCTGCGGTCAACGGCCTTCCCGAAGTCGAACCGGAGGTCGCTCAAGGAGATGCCGAACTCCTCAGCGCGTCGCACCAGGCTCAGGACCTCAGCGTTGCGCAGCAGGGCCTTGCTGGGGATACATCCCCAGTTGAGGCAGACGCCGCCAACCTCATCCCGCTCCACCACAGCTACCTTGAGGCCCAACTGGGCAGCACGGATAGCTGCCACATACCCGCCTGGCCCTGCGCCAACGACCACTACGTCATACTCAGGCATCCGACCTTGACCTTCTTCAGAAGCCCCTCTCGGGGCCAGGGTCTTCGGAGATAACCCCTTATTATACCTCACTGGATGCCCTGACGTAAGGCACTGAATAGGTTTCGCTTATGCCCATAAAAAACTTCTATGGCAGCGCTCTTTACACCGTCGAACAAACAGGGACATGGGGGCGCCAGAGGTCCTACTGCCGAGCGGGGCGAAACTTGGGGAGGGTGACCTCCTCCGTAGCATCCTCGAAGGTCACCCCCAGAGGCATGTCCAGAGCCAGCTTCTC
>JACQUN010000108.1 GCA_016210285.1 Chloroflexota bacterium | reverse complement strand
GGTTAGGTATCTTTGCCACTGTGCGCCTGTTGAACGAGATTTGGAGGTAGTTTGCGGAGTCAACCCAATAGGCATATTGCACGAATCTGCTACCTCTGCCGCAGCCGGGGGTCCAGGACGTCCCGCAGGGCATCGCCGAACATGTTGAAGGAGAACACCACGATGGTGATGGCCAGGCCAGGGAAGGTCACCAGCCAGGGCGCCCGCTCCATGTAGAGCCGCGCCGCACCCTGGAGCATCTGCCCCCAGGAAGGGGTAGGGGGAGGGATGCCCAGCCCCAGGAAGCTCAGCGATGCCTCGGTGACAATGGCAGCCCCCAGCGCTCCCGTGGCATAGACGAAGACCGAGGTCAGGGTGTTGGGAATGATGTGCTGCCCCAGGATGCGCGGCACGCTCGCCCCCATGGCCACCGCTGCCGTCACAAAGGGGAACTCTTTCACCGCCAGGGCCTCGGATCGCACAATTCGAACCACCCGGGGCATGAAGGAGATGGTAATGGCGATGACCACGTTGTTCAGGGAGGCGCCCAGGGCGAACATGAGGACCATAGCCAGGATCAAGGCGGGCATGCCCATCAGGGTGTCAATGAACCGCTGCATCAGCAGGTCAAAGAGCCCGCCAAAGTAGGCGGAAGAAACCCCGATGAGGATGCCAACGACGGTGGCCACCCCCACCGAGAGAAGCCCCACATAGAGGGAGATGCGGGAGCCATACACCACCCGGCTGTACACATCCCTCCCCAGGTGGTCCGTCCCCATCCAGTAGGTGCTGCTGGGGGCTCTGAACTGCTGCGGGACATCCTGCTCGATGGGGTCGTGGGTAGCCACCCAGGGGGCAAGCGCGGCGACAATCACCAGGGCCAGGAGCGCCACGGCCCCTGCCATCCCCACGGGCCTCACCCGGGCGAAGTGCACGATGGCACCCCGCCACCGGCTCAGGAGGGGCTTGGTGAACCGCTGGACAACCGTTACTTCTTGCACCATCGCTCCCAACCTCACGGCAGGGTGCTACTGTCCTTCCGCGGAAGGATCGTGCTGGCTAGGTGTACCGAATCCTGGGGTCAATGAAACCGTAGGAGATGTCCACGATCAGGTTGATGACCAGGGTGAACACCATGAAGAGCAGGGCCAGGCTCTGGGTCACCGGGTAGTCCCGCTGCTGCATGGAGATGATCAGGGCGTTGCCCAGGCCGGGGATGTTGAAGACGTTCTCGAGAATCACGGCGCCGCCCAGGAGCACCGCCAGCTCTGCCCCCACCAGGGTGACGACCGGGAGGAGGGCGTTGCGGAGGGCGTGGCGAATCACCACGATGCGCGCCGCCAGACCCTTGCTGTAGGCGGTACGGATGTAGTCCTGCCGCAGCACCTCAAGGAGGTTGGAGCGCGTCATCCTGGCCTGGTAGGAGCTCAGGCGCCACGCCAGCACCACCGCGGGGAAGATGAGGAGGGCAACGTTCTCCTTGGGGTTCTCCCACACGTTGAAGTAGATGGTGCTCGGCATCCAGCGGAAGAACAGGACCAGCAGCAGAATAATGATCAGCCCTATCCAGAAGTTGGGGGTGGCCAGACCCAGAATGGTCGCTGAGCGGATAAGGTAGTCCAGCCAGTTGTCATGCTTCAGGGCAGCAATCACCCCCAGGGGGATGGCCACGAAGACGCTCAGGATCATGGTGTAGAAGGCGAGGGTCATGGTCACGGGGAGCCGCTCTCTGATCAGCGTGGTCACAGGGCGGCCGTCAAACATGGACGTCCCCAGGTTTCCCGTAAACATGTCCCGCATCCACTTCCCGTACTGGACCACCAGCGGGTCGGCCAGGCCCAGTTGCTCCCTCACGCGTTGCAGGTCGGCCTCTGTCACCAGGGATTCCGCGCCCTCGCCGCCTGCCAGGATGGTGTAGGCCACGTCCCCCGGCAGCACGCGCATGATGGCAAAAACCATCAGAGACCCCAGAAGGAGGGTGGGAACGAACAGGAGAATCCGCCTCAGAATGTAGCGCTGCATCGCGAAACCCCCACCTCCCTGGCTTCCCCTCGCCTCGCACGGCGGAGCCAGGGATCAGGCTACACGACGGTAGCTCTATCCACGGGGCCCAACTCCCTGAACTCCAGCTTCAGCTCTGCTCTCTGGGCTCTCAACGCCCTACCGCTTGGACATCCAGACGATGGTGAGTTCGTTGTGGGCCGCCTGGGAGAGGTTCGGCAGCCGGTACCCGTGCACATAGCTGCGTAGCGCCTGGGTGCTGATGTCCTCCTCAATGGGGACAGTCAGCACCTGCTCCAGGTAGATGTACTCCTCCAGCTCAAACATGAGGCGCTGACGCTCCTGGACGTCGAAGGAGCTGACAGCCCGCTCCAGCATCTGGTCCACCTTGACCGTCTCCGGCCTGCCCTTCCATGCCGCCAGGGTTCCGGTGGCGGAGGAGCTGTGGAACTCCAGGAAGGCCTCCTCCGGGGTCAGGCCCTGGATGGTGGCCTGGTCCATCTCGTACTGCCCTCTGTTGACCCGCTCCTCGCGGGTTGGCTGGTCCACCACGTCCATCTTGAGCGCGATCCCCAGGCCCTTCAGGTCTCCCGCGGCCCACTCGTTGGTGGGCACCCATAGGTCCCGGGTCAGCAGGGTTGCGGTGAACCCATTGGGGTAGCCGGCGTCGGCCAGGAGCTTCTTGGCCGTGGCCCGGTCCTCGGTCTTGTCCACCCGCCAGCCGGGGGTCTTGGCCCAGTCTATGTGGGCGTAGTAGGAGCCCGGGACGAAGTAGCCGATAAGCTGCCCCTGGCCCTCCACGATGGCCTTGATGGCCTCCTGTCGGTTGAGCCAGAGGGTGATGGCCTTGCGGATGCGCACGTCCCGCCACTGCGGGAAGGATGGGTTGAAGTGGAGGTGCCAGGCAAAGCTGGCGAAGCTAAGAAAGTAGGCTTTGTCCCCCATCTCCCGCTTCAGGGTCTCTACCTGGGGGCCCGTCATGTACCAGAAGGCCCCCCGACCCGACAGGTCCAGCCGCCCCACCCGGAAGAGGGCGAAGTGGGTAGCGGCGTCCTGGGTTATGAAGTACTGGGCCCCATCCAGGTAGGGGAGGCCTGACCGATAGTAGTCGGGGTTTCTCTTCACCTGAAAGTAGCTGCCCCGCCGGTAGTCGTCGAACTTGAAGGGCCCACTCCCGATGTAGCTGGTTTTGTCCGGGGCCAGGGCTGTCTTCTCCTCCTTGCCCTCGTACAGGTGCCTGGGGTAAGCCAGCCTCAGGTTCGGATTGGAAAGCTCATAGAGGATCCCAGGGCGTGGCTGGTCCGTAGTGAACCTGATAGTGTAGTCGTCCACCACCTCGATCTTGGCGATGGACTTGTATATGGAGCCCTGCAGCACCGTCACGCCCGTGGGGGGTTTCTGGCCCCGCTTGATCCAGAACTCCACGTCCCGGGCCGTGAGAGGGGTCCCATCGTGCCACTTGACGTTGCGCCTCAGGTAGAAGGTCCACGTCAGCCTGTCGCTGCTCAGCTCCCAGCGCTCCGCCACGTCTGGCTGCACGTTGGTCTCGTCCGGGTAGCCGCGGGCCACCAGTTGGCTGTAGAGATTCTCCTGGGGCTGCTGGTAGGTGATGGAGGACCACCGAGCGGGGTCGGCCACGTCGGGGTCGCGCCGCTGACCCACCCGTATCACACCCCCGTACTCGGGCTTCAGCTCTGCACTCGCGGTAGGCGCCGGCGCTGCCGCCTTGGCCGGCGTGGGGGTAGGCAGCAGCACGATCTGGGTTGGCGCCGGCTGGGCCTGTGCTGCTGGCGTTGGGGGTGCAAGGGTGGGGGCACCAAGGGGAGGCTTGGGCGTTGCCGTCGGGGCAGGCTGCGCCCCCTGACAGGCCAGCGCCGCCAGGAGCAGGGGCAGCAGCAGCAAGCTGAGGGTGGGCAACGGTCTCGTGTAGCGCATTTCGCCCTCCTGCGGTTGAGTCCGGAGTCTCTCCCAGGGATGCCTCTCGGCACTACTACAACGGGCCGCTGCCTGCCAGCAGCTACCCGCACCGACAGAAGAGTTACTGAACCTCAGAGGGACCCAACGCTGGGCTTACCGAGGACCTCCGCCCCACTGCACGGTGAACTCATCCCGTCTCCCCATCTCTTCCCCGGCCCGACACTCAAAAGTACCATTCGTCTTGCGGCTTGTCAAGCCGCAGCCCCGCCTCCCCAGGGTCTTTCGGTTGTCACCCTGAGCGAAGCGAAGGGTCT
>JACQUN010000116.1 GCA_016210285.1 Chloroflexota bacterium | reverse complement strand
GCCTGGGGGCGCTCGTAGCGGAAGATGGGGCAGAAGTAGTAGAGGCGAACGGGCTGCGGCAAGGACCCCATGCCGTGCTCCAGGTAGGCGCGGCAGACGGGGGCAGTCCCCTCGGGACGGAGGGTCATCTCATCGCCACCGCGGTCGGGGAAGGTGTAGGTCTCCTTCTCCACGATGTCAGTGCCGGCTCCCACGCTACGGACGAAGAGCCCGGCCTGCTCGAAGGTGGGGGTGTCAATGCGGCGGTAGGCGAAGCGCTCCGCCATCCCCTCAGCGGCCCGCTGGACGAGGCGCCAGTATGGCTGCTCCTGGGGCAGGATGTCCTGGGTGCCGCGGGGGGCCTTGTAGCGCACAGGAGTACCTCCTGGGCCTGGTGTCCTTCCACGGAAGGATACCGCAGGAGAGGGGGAGCGTAAAGGTGCCCTGGCTGAGCCCCAGGGTCTTTCGGTTCTGCTGGCAGTGCACCCCCGCGGACACCCCGCGGCTCTCGTATGGGGAGTGCGAGGCGCGAGCCCCTGCGGTTTCACCGAGGGGGCGGGTATGCGTCAGCCGCCGGGGGCATTGTGGCAGCAGGGGCGTGGTCTGGAAGGGTGATACGGACTCTGCGGTCCCGCTTCGCTCTCACCCAACCCTTGGGCTATAATAGGCCCACTCTGCAGCAGGAGGTGTGCCTTGCCCCAGGTGGAGCTTCTCCTCACCGGCTACGCCCTGAACACAGACCAGGTCCGCCTTGGCCTGTGCACCGTGAGTCTCATCCGGGGGCGGAACACCATCGTGGTGGACACCAGCCCCCACGGGCGCCGGGAGCGCCTGGTGAATGTCCTGCGGGAGCGCGGGCTATCCCCGGGGGATGTTGACATGGTGGTGCTGACCCATGCCCACTGGGACCATTGCCACAACGTAGATGTCTTCCCGCGAGCCACCGTCGTCATCCACCCCAAGGAGCTGGAGTACACGCGCAACCCCAACCCGAAGGACTGGGCCACCGCCAGCTACTTCCCACGGATGCTGGAGGGGCGCCAGGTGAAGGAGGTGACGGAGGGGGCGACACTGGAGCCGGGCGTGCGCATTGTTGAGACGCCGGGGCACACCAGGGGCCACATCTCGGTCCTGGTGACGACCCCCCAGGGCGACGTGGCGATTACCGGGGACTCCCTCACCGGCGCCGCCAGCGTTTTCATCGGCAAGCCCTTCCTCATCTTCTGGAGCGAGCAGGAGGCCGAGGCCAGCGTCCGCAAGCTCCTGGGGCTGACCCACACCTTCTATCCCGGCCATGACCGGCCCTTCACTGTTGAGGGCGACCGGCAGGTGAGCTATCTGGGCGGGGATGTGGGCCTCCGAGTGTTTGGCCACCTGGGATATGGTCTGGGGGATGTCAGCCTGACGGTGGGTGTCGAGCCACCGCGGCAGGTGTGGGCGTTGAAGTGAGGCGTTTCCGGGTGGTTGTCTTCGACTGGGACCAGACGCTCTGGGACTCCTGGGAGCTGCATCTGCGCTCCCTACAGTACGCCAGCCAGCAGATGGGTCTCCCTGCGCCGTCTGCGCAAGAGGTTGTCGCCGTCTACCAGGGCACCCTGGAAGACCACCTGAAGCGTCTCTATGGGATGCAGGCCCAAAGGGCTGAAGGCCAGTATCTGGAGTTCTACCGCGACCACTGGCGCTCCCTCGGGCGCCTGTTCCCGGGGGTGCGAAGGCTGGTGGAGCGGTTGGCGGGGGAAGGGTATGCCCTGGCCCTGCTGTCCAACAAGGTGCGCTGGGCGGGGGAGCAGGAGCTGGAGGAAGCGGGCCTCCGAGGGATCATCCAGGTGTCCCTTTTCAAGGAAGATGTTCAGGAGGCGAAGCCCGCGCCCGAGGGGCTGCGGCGTATCGTGGAGACCCTGGGCATCACACCCCAGCAGGCCGTGTTCGCAGGCGATACCGCTGGGGATGTCCAGTGCGCCCGCCGGGCAGGAGCCGTATCGGCGGCTGCCCTCTGGGGCTCCCTGGATACGGCGGCGCTGCTGGCGTCCTTTCCTGACCTGGCCTGGCGCCGGCCAGAGGAGGCGTTGATGGTGGGCAGGCAGCCGCTGGCCCCTGGCAAGGGAGGCGGTGGGAACTCCCCCTGACTGGCGGGTGAGCCCTCGACGACCAGGGTTTGCCTCGGCCGGATTTGTGAGGCAGCCGCCGTACTCTGTCCTTCCGCGGAAGGATGGCACGGTTCGATGCAGGATCAGCCACGGGTGCTGCTTCAAAGGAGCGGTTGGCAGCTCATCGGGGGGGCCTTTGGCCTCTACCGGCGGCGCTTCTGGCCTTTCCTGGCCCTATCAGCTATCTATGGCACGGCCCTCACCCTGGCCAACATCATTGCCATCCTCTTCCCCACCACCATCAACGGGGCTGTTGCCGTGCTCGTTGGCGGCATGGCCACGCGCGTACCCGTGCCGCTGTGGCGTGTCTGGGGGGCGGTGCTCCGGCGGTTGCCGTCCCTGGTCGGTGCGTTTTTCCTCTACGGCCTGGTGATGCTGGGCCTTGCCATCACCGTCGTAGGGATACCTCTGGCCATCTACTTCGGCGTGCTGTGGGCGCTGGCGCCCCAGGCGGTGATGCTGGAGGGGTGTGGCCCGCGGGCGGCCCTGGCCGCCAGCGCCCGCTGGGTCCGGGGGAGCTGGTGGCGCGTCTTCTGGCTCCATCTGCTGATGGTCTTCTTGTACCTGGGGGTGCTCGTCGTTGCCTCCCTCGTCATCGAACGAGGAATCCTTACCCCTCTCCTGGGGCCGACCCCCTCCCTACAAGAATCAGCCGTTGCCGACCTTCTGCTCCGGCTGTCGCTTTCCCTGCTCTTGAACCTGCCGGTGAGCATCCTCCTCACGCCTGTCTACCCCATCCTGGCGGCCTTGCTCTACCTCGACCTGCGGGCCCGGAAGGACGGCTACACCCGGGAGGCGCTGCGGCGTGACGTGGCCAGGGCGCTAGGGGCCTCGCCTGGAGGGCCGCTGCCTGGACAGGGAGAGCCATAGCTCGTACACTGCCCTGCGGCGCAGGCCCGTCTCCTGGGCCACGTGGCTGACCGCCGCTCGCGCTTTCTCCCCTGCGGCCCGCAGGCGCGCCAGCTCTTGGCGGGCCAGCGCCACGGTGTCTTGCGCCGAGGGGTGTTCCCTCTGCGCCATCCGGGCTGGGGCGCCTGCGACCACCAGGGTGAACTCCCCTCGGGGCTCGGTGAAGTGGGCCAGAGCCTCCTGGGCAGTCCCCCGGAAGACCTCCTCGTGGAGCTTGGTCAGCTCCCGGCAGACGGCAATGGGCCGGTCCCCCAGGGTCTCCCACAAGTCCTCCAGGGTGCTGCGCAGCCGGTGGGGGGCCTCGAAGGCGACCAGGGTGCGGGGCTCACCGACCAGTGCCGCCAGCAGTCGCTGGCGCTCTTTTCGGCGGCGCGGCAGGAAGCCCAGGGCAGTGAAGCGGTCCGCGGGGAACCCGGAGACCGCAAGGGCCGTCGTCACGGCTGACGGGCCGGGCACCGGCACCACCGGGAAACCCTGCTGAATGGCCGCCGCCACCAGTTCCAGGCCCGGGTCGCTGATGCCCGGCACCCCCGCCTCGGAGACCACGGCGAGGTCGCCCTCCTTGAGGGCCGCCAGCAAGGCAGGGAGCTTGGCCTCCTTGTTGTGCTCATGGAAGCTGGTGACCGGGGTCGAGACATCGAAGTGCGTCAGGAGCTTGCGCGTGGTCCGGGTATCTTCGGCAGCGATGAGCCGCACCTCGCGCAGCACCCGCAGCGCCCGCAGGGTGACGTCTTCCAGGTTCCCTATGGGCGTGGCTACCACGTAGAGCGTCGGCACAGCGCCTCCCTGGTCCTCGTGGCGGCTCCGCGGGGTGCGCTCCCTCGCGGGCGACATACAGGGTGTGGGTGGAGCCCCAGGAGAGCCGCCCAAGAGAGCCGATGGTGTGGGCCATGCGTATTATAATGGAAGGCAGGGCGCACCAGAGGGGGAGGGCAATGGGTGCGCATGGGAGAGTGCCCCTGCGGGTAGGCTTCTGGGCTGGCCTGGCCGCCGGGGTGGCGATGGTATTCTTCATGGTTGCCCTGCGCCTGGCCTTTGGAGGGTCTTCCCTCATCGAGGTCCTGGCGGAGTGGTTCGTCGCCCTTGCCCCTGCCAGGGTCTTTGCGCTCCTGCTGGAAACACTCCTTCAGTACGGGAAGCCCCTGTTGCTCGTCTCGCTGTCCGTGCTGCTGGTAGGGGCCGGGGGCCTGGTGGGAGCGACCTACGGCCTGGTTCACGCCCGTTGGGGGGTCGCCCTGGATGCCTCTCCCTGGAAGCGGGGCTTACTCCTGGCCTTTGGGCTATGGGTGGTCACCGGGCTGGGGCTGTTGCCGCTGGCGGGCGGTGGGGTCTTTGGGGTGCATCTCCAGGGCGGAGCGGTCCGGTTCTCCCTGACCTCGTTCGCTGGCTACGCAATCTACGGATTGGCCCTGGCGTCCCTGTACGGCCAGGCCATGAGGCCACCTGCTGCGGTCCCTGGCGAGGGGCGCAGCCGCAGGGTTTTCCTCCAGCGCATGGGGCTTGTGGCGCTTGGGGTTGGCCTGCTTGGCCTGGGCTTGCGCTCCATCCTCTCCGGTGCCCGCCGGATGTCGCCCTCCAAGGTGAACACTCGCACTGTGGGCGTCATGCCGCCCGAGGTCACCCCCAGCGAGCACTTCTACGCTGTGTCCAAGAACCTGGTGGACCCGGTGGTGGACCTTGGCCGATGGAAGCTTGAGCTGGGTGGCCTGGTGGAGCGCCCTCTTGTCTTCACCTATGACGAGCTCAGAGCTTTGCCCTCTGTGGAGCAGTACGTGACCCTGGAATGCATCGGCAACCCCGTCGGTGGCTCTCTCATCAGCAACGCCCTGTGGAAGGGCGTCCCTCTCCGTCGGCTCCTGGGGCAGGCGGGGGTAAAGGCCGGGGTGCGGAAGGTCGCCTTCCACGCCTGGGATGGCTACTCGGACAGCATCCCTCTGGGGCGCGCCCTTCAAGATGAGGTGCTGGTGGCCTACGAGATGAACGGCCAGCCACTCTCTGACAAACACGGCTTCCCAGCCCGCCTTCTCGTTCCCGGGCTGTATGGCCTCAAGAGTGTCAAGTGGCTCACCCGCATCGAGCCCGTTGACCGGGACTTCCAGGGGTACTGGCAGGGCCTCGGCTGGGGTGACCAGGCCGAGGTTCAAGCCACGTCCCAGATCCTGGTTCCAGAGCCTGGGGGTCCCCAGCCGTTGTCGCCCCTCCCCCTGGGAGGGATAGCCTTCTCGGGGGACAAGGGCATCTCCGGGGTGGAGGTGAGTGGCGACGGCGGTCGGACCTGGCACCCGGCTACGGTCAAAGAGCCCCTCTCGCCCTACACCTGGGTTCTCTGGACAGGCGAGTGGGTGCCGGAACAGGGCGGGGTCGCCACGCTTCTGGTGCGCGCCACCGACGCCCGCGGTCACGTCCAGGTCCGGGAGGCCAGGGGCAGTCTCCCCGACGGCGCTACAGGCTACCACGCCATTGCCATCACCTTTGTGTCCCAACCAGGGGAAATAGGGGGCTAGTGTCCTGAGTCAGAAGAAGCATGAATATTTCGGCCTGCCCTTCGACAAGCTCAGGACGAACGGTTTTCCCGTTCGTGGTGAGCTTGTCGAACAATGAGCGGGGGCACTGCAACTCAAACAGGCTGCGGAAAAAGGGGAAGTGCAGAGGGGCGAAGCCCCTTT
>JACQUN010000103.1 GCA_016210285.1 Chloroflexota bacterium | reverse complement strand
CTCCTGGCTTTCGTTGAGAAGTTCAACAGGGAAGGCAAGCGGTTTCATTGGACCAAAACCCCAGAGTCGATATTAATGTCACTAAAACGCATGTCAGGACACTAGCAGCCCAGGGACTCGTTCTTGGCGTAGAAGACCGCTCTGCCAGTGTGAGAGTGGGTCACAGCATGACGGGCCTCATGGCTGAGGCAGAGGGCATCCTCTAGCGCCGGGCTGCCACCAGGGTCTCCTCCAGCCGGCGCGCTTGGAAGTGGCCGTTGTAGAGGGCTGCTACCAGGTCCTCCTCGTTGCGGATGGGGTCACGAAACTCGGTGAGATACGCTGCGATGGCGCTGGCAAAGTGGGCGTCGCTGCCGCCGGTCCCCAGGAGATTGCGCTGGCGGCACAGCTCCTCGGCGCGCTCGTTCTCCCCCTTGCGGCTGCCCCCGTTCAGCCGTTCCACCACGCGAAGGTCGAGCTGGACCCCCTTCGCCAGGAACTCCACCAGTCCAACCCCAAACCGCCCAGGGTGGGCAGGGATGGCGATGGCCCCGGAACGCTCCGCCTCCCGCATGAGCGCCTCGCTGTCCAGGGTCACGTCAGCGAAGTTGAAGGTGCGGAGCAGGTGCTCGTTGACCCCATAGACCAGGAAGTGGCCGTAGCGGGTGTCCAGCTCCGAGCCTTTCAGCACCAGGACGCCGTACTCCCTGGCCAGGGCGGAGTAGTCCGCATCCTGGTCAAACTTGCGGTGCTCCGTCAGGACCATGCCATCCACCTGGTAGCCCTTGCCTCGCAGCACCTGGACCCACTTCAGGTACTGCTCCACCGTTGCCCTGGCGTCGTCCGAAGACACAGAGTGCGAGTGCATATCAATGAACATGCCGTTCACCTTCGAATCATCAATGCGCATCATTATAGTCCGAATGCTTGCGGGTGTCAGCCACGCTCTGGCGCTGGGAGCGCCGCGGCAGACGTAGCCGATCATGTCCCGTGGCCCATACTGCCCGCCAGTCCACCAGCAGACCGGCCATGGCCACCAGCAGTGCGTTGCGCACCAGAAGGGCCAGGACCGCCTTGGGAGCAAGGGCAGCCAGCTCCCCATAGTGGCTGGGGTAAACGTACTGGGTCAGAGCCCCGCCGGCCATGAACATCGCCAGCAAGGCCAGCCCCCGGCGCCCGGGGATCAGCGCCACCAGAGGCGCCAGCCACACCAGGAACTGGGGTGACAGGATTCGGGAGGTGACGATAAACGCCAGGATTGCCAGGAGGGCGTAGGACACGACAGAGGCTGGCGCTGCTGGTGTGGGGGGTGCCGTGGGGGGGGCCTCTGTCCTGGCCTGCCTTTTCTGCAGCGGCTCGCGCAGGAACAGGAGATACACTGCGCCCAGGACGGCCACACCCAGGACCGTGGACAGGGCTGCGACCTGAGGGGCCATGCTTGTTGCGATGTCGCGGTATCCGCCATAGGAGGGGAACTGGATGGACGGAACGGTGATGTTTCCCACTCCCAGCAGGGACCCTGCCATCAAGGCCGAGGCGTAGGTGCTCTCCGCATGGACCCCCCGTCCGAGCTGAAAGGAAAGGGAGTGCCACAACCCGCCCGGGCTGCGCAGGAGGAAGGGCGCGATGAGGACCAGGGCAGTAGCGGCAAAGACCGCGACCCCTTCTATTGCGGCTCGCGGCTTCCGGCCGCGGAGGTGCACAAGCAGAAAGAGGGGGGCCACCACCAGCGGGTACAGCTTGGCGAGGGTGGCGGCGGCCAGCACTGCCCAGGCGAGCCTGTGGGAGCCCTTGGCGAAGAGGACGAGGGAGAGCAGCACGAGGGTGGCGGGCAGCAGGTCGAACCTTTGGGCGGCCACCGGGCCCAGGGCCAGGACCGCCAGCGTGTAGTACGCCAGGACCTGAGGAGCAGAGCGCCGCAGCAGGTTGGTGGCCGCCACCAGGAGCGCCAGCACCAGGACGTCCAGCACCGCCATCTCCAGGACGAAATAGTGCCAGTAGGTCGTTGGGCTGGCGGTGAACAGGCGAGGCGGCAAGAAGGCCAGCAGGGACAGCGGCGGGTACGGGATGGCGACATCAAGGTAAGGGTACTGACCCGCAAAGATCGGAGAAGCCCAGGAGAAATACAGGGGAATATCCCCAGGGCCCTCTTGGGGGTAGAGGGGCCCATGGAAACCAATGGTGAAAAGGAGGATGTGCAGGACGGCGAACCCAGCCAGCAGGAGACGCGTAGGCGTAGCCAAGACGCCTCATTATAATGGCAGCAGCCTCGGTGGGGCCAGAGAGGGTCTGACGTGGCGCTCGCCTCGTTCAGCCAGTGTCAGGGGCGTCGGGAGTATCTGGGGGGGCAATGCCCGAAAAGCCGCTGATGGGGGGGCGAGTCCAGGCTGGAACACCAGGTCAGGGACGGGAGTGATCAACCTCCTGCAACACTACCTGCCGGATGCCAGGAGCCCCGCCGTGTACATCGTGCTGGCGGGCCTGTTCCTGGTGCTCTTTCTGGACCGGCGGCGTCCGTGGAGCCTGGCGAATCTGGACCGGGTGCTCCTCCTGGCGTGGCTCCCTGCCGAGCTGGCCTGGTGGTGGAATCTGCGGGTCGGCATGCTTCTGTACTACCTGCCGCTCCTCTACTTCTTCCTGCGGCTCCTCTGGATAGCCAGGGGCGGGCCAGCCGTGTGGCACCCACCCTACCAGAACTCCCTGCTCCTGGGGCTGCTTGCCCTTCTGCTCCTCTATCGCGTCGCTCTGCCCTTCACCGCGCCCGTGGCCGATAGCGGACGCTGGGCTGCCATCGGGGCCCGCTGGGTCGTGGAACACGGCACACCCCCCTACGGCCATTTCTCCGGCGGCGATACCTATGGGCCCTTCCTGTACGTGATGGTCGTGCCTTTCGCAGCCCTGTCGCCCCTCAATGCCAACGGAGAGCCGCTCTTGGCCGCTCGGCTGGTGGCGCTGCTGCTGGACCTGGCCACCATCGCTGGCCTCTTGGCCCTGGGGCAAACCCAGCCCCTCAACCCTCCGAGGCCACATGGGGGTGTTGGAGGGGGTGCACCCCTTCGACGTTCCTGGGGGAAGGACGGCTGGGTGCATCCGGGGTGGGTGGCAGGGGTGGCCCTGGCGGTAGCCTACGTCACTTTGCCTTACAGCGGCTCTCGATCGGCGTCCAGCAACCTGGCGCAGCTCGCCGGGGCAGCCGTGTCGGTGTGGGCCGTAGCCAGGGTCGGGAGGCCCTGGCTCAGCGGCGCCTTCCTGGGGCTGGCGGCATCGGCGGTCTTCTACCCGGCCTTCCTCCTTCCTCTCTGGGCGGGCTACTACCAGGGCCGGCAGCGCTGGCTGTTCCTGGCGGCGGCGCTCCTGGCTGTTCTTCTGGGCTCCGTGGTGGTCTTCTTTCAGGCGGATGGTCTGAGGCTTTTCCTGGAGAAGACCCTGCTGTACCAGGAGGTGGCGCCCACGTGGAGTACCTGGTCGGTGTGGGGGCAGTTCCCAGAGGTCCGCTGGCTTCAAAGACCCCTCGGAGTTGCCTACCTGGCCTTCGTCCTGATGCTCTTCTTCTGGCCGTGGCGTGGCCGCCGTGAGCCTGGCAGACTCCTGGCCCTCTCTGCTGCCGTGGTCCTGGGCACCCAGCTCTGGAAGAGCCACATGGGAGGCTACTACATCGGGTGGTGGCTGGTCTTCCTGCTGCCCGTCCTTCTGGGGAGGCTCCCTGGGGCTGCCCAGGCAGAGGAGCCTGGGCAACCCGATGATGCCCCACTTCCCAAGACCGACCAGGGTGGCGCGGAGCAGTAGCAGGGCCTATCTCGGGAGAGCGCCTCGCATCTTCTCTTCAAGGGGGCTTCTCCCGGGGATGCCGCCGCCTGCTAGAATAGTGGCACAGGAGGCGAGCCATGAAGGTGGTGGACCTGCGCAGCGATACGGTGACCCTGCCTACGCCTGCCATGAGGAAGGCGATGGCTGAGGCCGAGTGCGGCGACGACGTCTGGGGTGAGGACCCCACCGTCCAGCGGCTAGAACGGATGGCTGCTGACCTCATGGGAAAAGAGTCGGCGGTCTTCACCGCCAGCGGCACCATGAGCAACCTGCTGGCGGTGCTGAGCTGGTGCCGACGAGGCGATGAGGTCGTCGTGGGCAGCGAGGCCCATATGTTCTGGAACGAGGTAGGTGGGGCCTCGGCCCTGGGTGGGGTGGTGCTGCGCACCGTCCCCAACGACGAGCGGGGGATGATGGACCCCCACGCCGTGGAGGCCGCCATCCGACCGGAGAACATTCACTACCCACCTACCACCCTGGTCTGCCTGGAGAACACCCACAACCGGTGCAGCGGGGCGGTGCTGACTCCGGAGGACACCGGGGCTGTGGCTGAAGTTGCACGCCGCCACGGCATCCCCCTCCACCTGGATGGCGCCCGCATCTTCAACGCCGCCGTGTACCTGGGCGTCCCTGCCAGGGGGCTGGCGGCCCCTGCAGACTCCGTCTCCTTCTGCCTCTCCAAGGGGCTCAGCGCCCCCATCGGCTCCCTCCTCTGCGGCAGCGCCGCCTTTGTCCAGCGGGCCCGCAAGTGGCGCAAGATGGTGGGAGGGGGCATGCGGCAGGTGGGGGTCATCGCCGCCGCAGGGATTGTGGCCCTGGGCACTATGATTGATCGCCTGGCGGAGGACCACGAGAACGCCCGCCGCCTGGCCCACGGGCTCGCCCGCATCCCTGGGATCAGGCTGGAGCCGGGCCGCGTCCAGACCAACATCGTCATCTTCGAGTGGACGGGTGGGCCCGCGCCGGACTTCCTCAAACGGCTGGATGCCCGGGGGGTGAAGGGGTCCTACGTGGGGGGCTCGCGCATCCGCATGGTGACCCACTACGGGGTCAGCGCCCAGGACGTTGACGACGCCCTGGCCGTGGTGGAGGCAGCCGCCAGGGAGGCGCCGGTTGCTCTACCATAGAGCGGCAACGGTGAGAGGAATCTCTCGCACCGCTCCCGGGCTGCAGGTTCGGAGTCCTGCTCGGGGAGCTTTCTTTTTCTCCAATCCTGTGGATACAAAAAGGCTCAAGTTCGAAGAATGAGGTCATAGAAATGTCTCCCTATGAGGAATTGACAAGGTTTCTCACGCAGCTCCCATTTTCACAGAATGCTTGTCCTCTTTCCTTCAACGAAATCGAGAGAATAGTGCAGCGAGAGCTACCCCCTTCCGCGAAAAGAGACAGGACATTCTGGGCAAATGCCGACAAAAGATACTACGCTCGTTTTTGGCTGCAGGCTGGCTGGAAGGTGCAATCAGTCGATTTTCCCGAAGGGCGGGTCGTATTCGTTCGACAAATGGAACAGCCACGTAAGCCCCATGGAAATAGAAGAGCAAGCAAGCGAGAAGCCCCTTCCTCAACTTCTGCGGAGCGCAGTGGCTTTGAGGAGGTTCTGGTGTCCCTTACTGAGCAAGAGTTCACACGGATTCAGGAACTACGAAATACAGCGAACAAGGCGGTCCAAATAGTAAAGAAAAATCTGCAAGATAGACATAGACAGAATGTTCAGGTCATGGTTGGTGGCATCAAAGGAGCTGACCTGCAAGTTGTCTTCCAAGACGGGAGGGAACAACTTGTTGAAGTCAAAGGCACATCTGCGCTAAATATTGCCTGGAGCCAGTTAAAAGTGTCGAGCCAACAATCGTATGATAGCCTCCTTAGCGGTGTCCCTATCTATAGAGTCGTTGGTGTAGACACGAGAAGTCCACGCATACTGATCTTGAAGCATGGGCGGGATTTCATAATGGAGCCTGAACCTAGGTGGACTGTTAAGCCTGCTCGGTCGCAAACTTCGGGTCGATCATAAAGCACGACCTAGTGACGCTTGAGCGCTCCGACTAGACGAACCTTGATCATATCCCACAGCAGCGCGCTCTGCGCTGTTAGCCCCGATGGGTGCTTAGCTCACAGCCCTTTATAGGTATCCTCTCTGCGCCGGGCTACTTTTACTGTCGTGACCAGTTGGAACCTGTCGTCTATAGCATATACGATCCTATATTGCCCCACCCGAACACGCCATAGACCGCTCTCAGCCAGCTTCTT
>JACQUN010000104.1 GCA_016210285.1 Chloroflexota bacterium | reverse complement strand
TGGGCGTGAAGGTGGGTGTGAAGGTCGGGGTCGGCGTGGGGGTGGGCGTCAGGAGCCCAAGGCCAGCCGCCATCTTCTCATCAGGCCGGCCATCCCCGTCGGTGTCCAGCAGCAGGTTGACCCGGACCTGGGAGGCGTACTGGGGCGGGCTCATCCAGACCCGCAACTTGTCGCCGGTGAGGCTGGACAGGGGGACCGCCACGGGCACGAGGGCCGCGGGGTTCTGGCTCGCATCATCGGCCTTGAGCCGAATAGAGTAGTCGCCGAACTGAACGCGCTCCGTGGTCCAGCGGGCGTTGCCTCGCTGAGCATCCTTCTGCGCGGCGGGGCCCACCCAAACCGTGGGCTCCAGCGCCTGGGTAAACGACTGGATGGTCACGTCGTCCACGTAGGCGGTGAGGATGCCCGTCTTGCCCGGGTCCGGGCTGCCGTAGACAAGAATGACTCCCACCACCGAGGCGTCGGACAGCTTGGCTTGCCAGGTGCTCAGCCCCTGGGGGTTGTCGCACTTGAAGCCCAGATGCAGAACATCCCGTGAGTCACACCATCCAAAGCCCAGCCCGTACCCGTACCCGTAGCCGTAGCCAATCCCTGGGCCGAAGGGCCTGGGCCGCAGCTTCAACCACTTGGCAATCTCCATCACCCCGGACACAGGCACCGAGGAGATGCTCTCCAGTTGAATGTCATCGGCGTCGGACTTCCCGTCGCCGTTCCCGTCCAGGGCCAGCACCACACGCGGCGAGACCATGTCATCCGGCACGGCGGCGTTCGGCTGCGCGGGCAGGTAGGCCCAGAACGAGACGCTGTTGTCGTTCAGAGAGGCGAAGGGAATGGTTCGAGTGTTGACGGTGACGCTGGCGACATCAGTCTTGCTGGGGCCAGTGGTGAGAATCGCGGAGTAGTCGCCAAACCGGGCCTGAGCGGTGGTCCATTTGACCCGGGCAGCCCCGTCTGCCCGCAACCGTATGAACGGGGTAAACGAAGACGCCTCCAGGCCCTTCGGGAGGAACAGCCCTGCCTGAAGGAAGGGATACAAGATAAGGACAAGCACCACAGTGGTGGTGAGGAGTGCGGTGAGCCACCGGAACCGTTGGTCACCTCTCCATCGCATTTATCGAACTCCTTGTGTTTCTTGTGCCCCCTCGTTGGCGTCCCAACCACACCCCCCTTCATCATCTCCCTACGAGGGCGCCGCCAGAAGCCGAGCTTTCGTATTCTCCGTTGCTCTGGGTGCTGTGCAGGCGGGGATACCCAGCCACGACTGGGACCATCCCAACCACGCACGAACATCCAATTGTACGCCACACCACGGGTATTTTGTCAAGCGTGGTCTTGGACTTCTCCATGCCATTTATTGACCATGCAAGTATAGGGCATAAAACAGGGTTTTTGTCAAGCGTCACCACAGGGGTAATTTGGGCATATTTTTGAACCATCGGCCATTCCCCTATCTGTACGCTCACGCGAGCACTCTTCATCTGCCCGTTTTAGCCAACAATAGCCTTATAACACCCAATCGCCAGCTTCACGGCGCCGGGGTTTTTCCCACCCTCACTGTGCCCTCGGCTCACAGCCAATATGTCTTGGCAGGGTTGAGCCAGCCCTTTACAGAGCCGCCGCCGGTGAGCTACCATACGGGGGCGCTTCTCTGGGCAGCCCACCGTAGTCCAGCACGGTGCTCATAGCATGGACGGCCGGCCGGCAATGAGGGCCCCTCCCGTCGCGGGCAGTCGGTGGCTCTCGGCAGGTCTCTGACTCGGTCAGTATCCGCTCAAGCTCATCCGGACAGGAGTTGAGGAGATGGTTCAACTTGTGGGGGAGTACCGGTTTCTCCCCATGGAGCGCGTGCTCTTCGGCCAGGGCAGCCTGAGCCGACTGAGGGAGGAGGTGGAGCGGCTCGGTGGCCGCCGCCCCTTCCTTATTGCGGGCAGAACCCTGGCGGCCCAGACCGGCCTGGCCGCTCGAGTGGAACAGGCGCTGGCTCCTGACTGCGCCGGGATGTACGCTGGCATCCAGGCCCATGCACCGATGGAGCAGGTAATAGAAGCCGCAGGGCATGCCGCCCGAGCCGAGGCGGACCTTCTCATCAGCATTGGAGGCGGTGCCGTCTCCGACGCCACCAAGGTGGTGGCGCTGATGCTGGCCCAGGGCATCAACGACAAGGAGGGCCTGCTGGACTACCATCGCGAGGTGGAGCGCACGGGCAGGGCAGCTCTTGAGGACAAGACTATCCCACCTCAGATCGCTCTCCCCACCACCCTTTCTGCGGGGGAGTTCACCTCCCATGGAACGCTCCTGGATCACGAGGGGAAGGTGAAGATGCGCTTCGGCCACCCCCGTCTTTCCGTGAAGACTGTGATCCTTGACCCCGAGCTGACGGTAGCCACCCCGGCCCGCCTGTGGCTTTCCACGGGGGTGAAGGCCCTGGACCACGCCATCGAACGCCTCTACTCCCTGGACAGCCAACTTGCCACAGACGCCGCCTGCCTGAAGGCGTTGAGCCTGCTCTTTGAAGCGCTGCCCCAGTCGTACCAGGAGCCGCTGAACCTGGATGCCCGCCTACGCTGCCAGGTGGGGGCATGGCTTTCGATGCATGGGATGCCCAACGCCGCGCCCTGTTTGAGCCACGCCCTGGGGCACGTCCTGGGAGCCCGCTTCGGAGTGCCGCACGGCGTGACCTCGTGTGTCACCCAACCCTACGTCATGGAGTTCAACCGCCCCTACTCATTCTCGCAGCAGGCTCTCATGGCGGAGGCTGCGGGGGTCGACCGCCGGGGCATGAGCGAAGAGGCCGCCGCCGTCCAGGCAGCCTGGGAGGTAGACGGCCTCATCACTGGCCTGGGGCTGCCCCATCGCCTGCGAGATGTGGGGATCCCGCAGGAGGCCCTGCCAGGCATCGCTGAAGAGGCCTTCCACGAGCCACCGATGCGGCGCAACCCGAGGCCCGTCCAGAGCCCGCAGGAGCTGGAGGAGTTGCTGCAACGCGCCTGGTAGGCCCATCTGGCGACACGTTGCTTGAGGGTTGCCTGCTCCCGCACAGTATGGGGGCCACATGCACGCCAGGAGTCCCCCGACCCGGCGTTTCGTCCTTCCCGCAGGGCTGTTCGGTCCAACCACCCGGGGAGGCTTGCGCGGCAAGCAAGACAAGGCTACTATGAGTGCCAGGGGAGGTAAACCTTTGGAAGTGATCCTCGGTTCGCCCCGAGGTTTCTGCGCCGGCGTCGTCCGCGCTGTTGACATCGTGGAGCTCGCCCTCCTGCGGTTTGGTTCCCCTATCTATGTGCGCCACGAGATCGTCCACAACCCCTACGTCGTGCAGGAGTTGCGTCAGAAGGGGGCCATCTTCGTGGAGGAGCTGGCCGAGGTTCCGGAGGGCCAGGTGGTCATCTTCAGCGCCCACGGGGTCTCCCCAGGGGTCCGGGCCACCGCTCAGGAGCGGCGGCTACGCGTCATCGACGCCACCTGCCCCCTGGTCACCAAGGTGCACGTGGAAGCCCTGAAGTATGCCAGTGAAGGCTCCACCATCCTCCTCGTTGGCCACCGCGACCATGACGAGGTCATCGGCACGCTGGGCGAGGTCCCTGACCGCACTATCGTGGTGGCTACCCCAGAGGAGGCCGAGGCCGTACAGGTCCCCGATCCCCAGCGGGTCGTGGTGCTCACCCAGACGACCTTGAGCGTGGACGACACGCGCGAGGTTGTGGACACCCTGCGCCGCCGGTTTCCCAAGCTCGTCGTCCGGAATGACATCTGCTATGCCACCACAAACCGCCAGGCCGCGGTGAAGGCCCTGGCGGCTCAGGTAGACGTGGTCCTGGTTATCGGGGCGCAGAACAGCTCCAACTGCAACCGCCTGCGGGAGGTGGCGGAGGCTCAGGGCGTCCCCGCCTACCTGGTCAACGGCCCAGAGGAGGTGGAGCTTCGGCATATGGACGGGGCTCACCGGGTTGGCATCATCTCCGGTGCCTCCACGCCGGAGCCCCTGGTGGAGGCGGTCATCGCCAAGCTCCAGCCGGAGCGGGTCCGCGCCATTCCCGTGGTGGAGGAGAACGTCACCTTCGTCCTGCCCTGGGCGCTGCGCTAGGCAGCAGGCTCCCGCCACCTGGAGCCCCTACGGCCCTGATGACACAGGTGCGGTTGCAAGGGCCTGGCCCATTGTTCAGCCCTCTGGCCCACTGCCTTGAAAGCGAATCCCCTCCCACCCATCACCCCAGGGCGATATACTTGAGCACGCCGCCTCGCCTTCTGCCACACTGGACACGAGTGAGCAATGAAGGCAACCCATGAGCACCGGGAGTTGGAAGCGGAGTTGAAGCGGCACGTCCAGGGGGAGGTGCGCTTCGACCCCTACAGCCGCGCCCTCTACGCCACGGATGCCTCCATCTACCAGATGGAGCCCATCGGGGTTGTCCTGCCCAGGGACAGGGAGGGCGTCATCGCCACGGTGCAGGCGTGCAACCGGCTGGGGGTGCCGGTGCTGCCCCGCGGCGGGGGCACCTCCCTGGCAGGCCAGACCGTCAACCACGCCGTGGTCATTGACTTCTCAAAGCACCTGAACCAGGTGTTGGAGGTGGACTCCGACGCCCTCATTGCCCGCGTGCAGCCCGGCATCACCCTTCAGGGGCTGAACGCCCACCTGCGGCCCCATGGCCTGATGTTCGCCCCGGACCCCTCCACTGCGAACCGCGCAAACGTGGGAGGCGCCATCGGCAACAACTCCTGTGGCTCCCACTCCATCCTCTACGGCAGGACCGTGGAGAACGTGCTCGCCCTGGAGGTAGTCCTCTCCGACGGCACTCTCACGACGGTCGCCCCCCTAGCGCCGGAGCAGCGGGATGCAAAGAGGGCCGGGTCAGGCCTGGAGGGCACCATCTACAGGGAGAGCCTCCGGATCGCCCATGCCTATCGCGAAGAGGTGGAGCGCCGCTTCCCCCGGATCCTGCGCCGGGTGTCGGGATACAACCTGGACGAGCTGCAGAAAGAGCCCCTCAACCTGGCGAAGCTGCTGGTGGGCTCCGAGGGAACCCTGGCGACCGTAACCGAGGCATGGGTCAAGCTGGTGCCCCGACCGAAGGCCACGGCCCTGGGGGTGCTCCACTTCCACTCCCTCATTGAAGCTATGGAGGCCACGGTGTCCCTCCTGACGGAGAGCCCCGCTGCCATCGAGCTGATGGACAAGACCATCCTGGACCAGGCCCGGGCAAAGCCTGCCTTCACCCGACGCGCGGCCTTCGTCCAGGGGGACCCGGCAGCCCTCCTGCTGGTGGAGTTCTTCGGCGACACTGAAACGGAGGTGCGGAGCCGCCTGGACCGGCTGGAGGCCCTGGCTGAGCGGCAGCGGCTGGGCTTCGCCTGCGTCAAGATCCTTGACCAACAGAAGCAGCGGGACCCCTGGGCCGTGCGGGAGGCCGGACTGGGTCTCCTCATGAGCGTCCGAGGCGACGCCAAGCCCCTGCCCTTTGTCGAGGACACGGCCGTAGCACCGGAGAAGCTGCCCGAGTACATACGCCGCTTCGACGAGACCGTGCGGGCCACCGGCACGACCGCCGCCTACTACGGCCATGCCAGTGTCGGGTGCCTTCACATCCGCCCGGTCATCAACCTGAAGCTCCAGGAGGGCGTGGAGCGCATGGTCCGCATCGCCAACCAGATCTCGGACCTGGTGCTGGAGTTTGGCGGGTCCCTCAGCGGGGAGCACGGCGACGGCATCGTGCGCGGCGTCTTCACCGAGAAGATGTTCGGCCCCAGGCTCTACCAAGCCTTCCGGGAGCTGAAACGGGCCTTCGACCCCAAGGGCATCATGAACCCCGGGAGGATTGTTGACTGCCCGCCCATGACGGAGAACCTTCGCATCAGCCCCTCCCACCGGACGGTGCCGGTCACCACCCACCTGGACTTCTCTCAGGACCGCGGCTTCGCTGCCTCGGTGGAGCAGTGCAACGGCCAGGGGGCCTGCCGGAAGATTCTGGACGGCGCCATGTGTCCCTCCTACATGGCCACCAGGGAGGAGGAGCACTCCACCCGTGGGCGGGCCAATGCCCTGCGGGCTGTCC
>JACQUN010000107.1 GCA_016210285.1 Chloroflexota bacterium | reverse complement strand
CTACCAGACTGTGTACGCCCGTGTCCGGGGCAGCGTGGCCGCCCCCACGGCGGGGCTGCACTTCACCGAAGGGCTGCTGGAGCGGCTGCGGGCCATGGGGGTCCACTGCGCCTTTGTGACCCTGCACATCGGGCTGGACACCTTCCGGCCCGTGCAGGAGGAGGACCCCCGTCAGCACAAGCTCCACACCGAGTTCTGGGTGCTGGGCCAGGAGGCCGCCGACGCCCTGAATGCTGCCCGGCGGGAGGGCCGCCGCATCATCTGCGTGGGCACCACCTCGGTCCGCGTAGTCGAGCAGGCGGCAGAGCTGGCTGCCAGAGGCCAGGAGACGGGGGCCAGGGAGACGGAGCATGAGGAGATGGTGAGGCTACGGGCTGCCTCCGGCTGGGCGGACCTGTTCATCCTGCCGGGGCACCGGTTCCGGCTGGTGGATGGCCTCATCACCAACTTCCACCTGCCCAGAAGCACGCTGCTGATGCTGGTGTGCGCCTTCGCCGGGCGGGAGTTGGTGCTGCGGGCCTACCAGGAGGCGGTGCAGCAGGGCTACCGCTTCTACAGCTTTGGGGATGCGATGGTGATGCTCTAGGAGGCACAACATGGGGTTGACCCACGTACAGCAACAACTTTTGCAAGGGGCGAGGGAAGCTGCCAAGGAGCTAGGAGGGAAGGTCCGAGAACTGACTGCCCTGATAGGAGAACTCAGTGCCTGCGAAAAGCTAAATCTAACGTGGGAGCCTTCTGACCGCTATGATGCCAGGGCGGACCGGACTCTTTACCAGGTCAAAACAAGGCATTCTGAGTCGACGCCTAAAGTGAATCCGGCTGGACGTTTGGGTCGCTTTGGCCGCAAGAAGGGTTACCCCTTTGATGTGGGCTTGTACGTCGAGCTGGATGAGGAGTTCAACGTAGCCGGCATCTGGAAGATGGAGGTCGAGAAACTGAAGGATCTTGAAGGGGCAGGATCGGGCAAGCGTGCGCTTCACGTTCACACTTTTGTGAAACATGCTGACGCGATGGTCATTGTGTAAGGGGAAGAACAGGGGAGGCCCGCATGAAGGACTCTGAGTTCAAGCTGCTGCCGCACCGTGTTGGAGGCCATAGGGTCTTTTCACGTGGAGAAGAGGTCGCAAAGGGGCTATAAGCCCGATCTCACCGTAACTGACACCAAAGGTCAACTTGTCTTCATTGTCGAGTGTGAGCAGAAGACGGACCGGAAAGCTTTCTTGGGTGCGCTTGTCAAAGCGGAGAAGTACGCCGACGGATGCCAAGCTCGCCCGGTTCTGGTCATTGTGATGCAGGTTTTAGGAAACACCACGCTCAAGCAGATTGCTGATCACCTGAGTCCTTACAAGGCCTGGCTTGCTGGGATCGAGGGCGGGGCGCTTCACCTATCGGACATCCTCGTCATCTCGGACAAACAGTATCAGCAATCCGTCGAAGCAAACGAGGTTATTGCGTCCCAGCAGTTTCGCGTGCGTGCGACCCGGGTTACGTAAGCCGTGCTCTAACCCCGCGATGCAGCGCACGGCGCGAGGACTCCGCGCGGGGGACACGTCGCGCCTCAATGCCAGCCATACGTTCTAGGAAGGCGCGCACGCCCTGATGGCCTGGAAGGCCAGCTCCTTGAGGCTGGCCGCCCGCGTCCCCAGGTCCTTTGGGGCCACGTAGGCTTGGGTGACGTTGATCTTGGGCAGGGTGATTCCCGCCTTGCGGTACTCCTGAATGCGCTCCTTGCACTCCTCCGCCGAGCCTATGACGGACATGGCGTCAATAAGGCCGTCGGGGACCAGCCGCGCCGCCCGCGCCTTGTCGCCTTCCGCCCAGGCCGTCTGCACCGCCTCCACCTCCTCGTGGAAGCCGCCCTCCGCCATGACCCGCCGGTAGCGAGGGAAGACGCCGATAGTGGCCGCGGTGGACTGCCGCAGGGCGTCCCGCGCCTGCTTCTTGTCCCGGGTGATGATGACGGACACGGCCTTGCCCACGTCCACGTCCTGCAGCCGCTTCCCCGCCTTTGCCGCCCCCGCCGCGATGTGCTTCACCGCCTCCCGGCACTGCTCCACGGACCCCCCGGCCAGCAGCACCCCATCCCCGACCTCGCCGGCGATCTGGAGCATCCTGGGCTGCACGGCGGCCAGGTAGATGGGTATCTCCTTGCGGAGGGGCGTGAACCAGAGGTCAAAGCGCTCGATGCTGATGACCTTGCCCTTGTAGGAGACCTCTCCCTGGCGCAGCAGGGCGCGCACGATGTCCACGGTCTCCAGGAGGCGCGGGAGGGCGTTGACGAAGGGCAGCCCGTGCTCCGGCTCCACCTGCACCTTGTGTCCTGACCCCAGGCCCAGGATGCAGCGTCCGTTGGAGTAGTAGTCCACGCACGCCGCCGCCATGGCGATGGTCGGCGCGCTGCGCACGAAGACGCTGCTGATGCTGGTCCCCAGTCGGATGCGTTTGGTCGCGACCGCGCAGGCGGTGAGGATGGAGAACTGGTCGCCGCCGTGGGCCTCGGACATCCAGGCGGAGTCGTACCCCAGGTCATCTGCCAGCTTCACGCACTCCACAATCTCGGTGGGCGAGAGGATTCCTGCAAACCCAACCCCGATGCGCTCCATGTTCTTACCTCCTTCTTATCTCAACTCCTGTTCAACCCGCACCCGTTCGTCCTGAGCCTGTTGCAGGACGAAAGGGTTGATGCCCACGACTCGTGGTTCGACAGGCTCACCACGAACGGATTTCAGCCCGCCGAGGTGCTCACCACGAGCGGCTTCAACATCGCTATGGCGCACATGCCCGGATGGCCTCGAAGGCGAGCTGCTTGGCGTCGGCGCGTCGTATGCCGGGCGCTGCCACTCGCGGCGAGATGATAGCCAGGTTGATGCCGGTCTTCAGATACTCCTGGATGCGCTCTCGGCACTCCTGCGGCGTCCCCACTACGGTCACGGCGTCCAGGAGGCCGTCGGGGACAAGGCGGGCTGCCCGGGCCTTGTCGCCCTCTGCCCACGCCACCCGCACCGCCTCCACCTCCTCAGGAAAGCCGCTCTCGGCCATGAGCCGCCGGTAGCGGGGGAAGAAGCCGATGTAGGAGGCAACACCCTCGCGTATGGTTTCCCTGGCCTGCCGACGGTCCTGGGCGATGATGCAGGTGAGGCTTTTGACGATGTCCACGTCCTTGAGGCTGCGACCGGCCCGCTTCACGCCGACGGCGATGTTCTCCACCGAGGCCCTGGTCTGTTCCACGCTGTGATACCCCGCCAGGAGCACGCCGTCGGCGACCTCTCCGCTGATCTGGAGCATCCTGGGCTGCACGGCAGCCAGGTAGACGGGTATCTCCTTGCGCAGGGGTGTGAACCAGAGGTCGAAGCGCTCGATGCTGATGACCTTGCCCTTGTAGGAGACCTCTCCCTGGCGGAGCAGAGTGCGCACAATCTCCACCGTCTCCAGCAGGCGCGGGAGGGCCTGGACGAAGGGGAGGCCGTGCTCCGGCTCCACCTGGACCTTGTGGCTTGACCCCAGACCCAGGATGAAGCGGCCGGTGGAGTAGTAGTCCACGCAGGCGGCAGCCATGGCGATGGTGGGGGCGCTGCGCACAAACACGCTGCTGATATTGGTGCCGAGGCGGATGCGCTTGGTGGCGAGGGCGCAGGCGGTGAGGATGGCGAACTGGTCGCCGCCGTGGGCCTCGGCCATCCAGGCGGAGTCGTAGCCCAGGTCTTCTGCGAGCTTGACGCACTCGACGATCTCGGTTGGGGAGAGGGCTCCTGAGAAGCCGACCCCGATGCGGTCCATGTCTTCACCTCCTGCCATTGTTACTGTGACAGTGGTTACGCATTGTCACCCTGAGGAGCCCTCCGGAAAACTCAGGGTCATCTCCGCGAAGAACCCCGGCGGGGCCCCACCCGAGGGTGGGGCTACCATGCTACAGCCGGCAGGCCCCAGGGTCGCTGAGGGTTTCGGGGTAGCTTCGAGTTACCCCGACCGTGCCAGCATGGGGATGCTCACCTCGAAGAGCTCCTGGAGCACCTCCAGGAAGGCCAGCACCGCCGGAAGGTAGCTTTTCGCCTTGTGCACCATCACGGAGGTGGGGAGCTTGACCTCATGGCCGCCAGCAAGACGCACCTCGGCCAGAGTCCCCAGCTCCAGCTCGCGGGCGATGGAGTGCTTGGGCAAGAAGGAGACGCCGAGACCCAGCTCAATCATGCGTTTGGTGGCCTCGATGCTGTCCAGGTTCATGATGACCTTGGGGAGGATGTCGCCCTCCCGGCATACCCTGTCGATGAGGACGAAGTACGAGGAATCCCGGTCGTACAGGATAAGAGGCTCTTGGCCCACCTCGTAGATGGTCGCCTCTCGGCGCAGGGCGAAGGGATGGCTCGGGTGGGTAACCAGGACAATCTCCTCGTCGTAGAGGCGCACGGAGTCCACCTCAGGGTGGAGCAGGGTACGGCCCAGGCCCACCTGCACCTCCTCGGCAACCACCGACTCCAGGACCTGATAGGACCGGCCAGTGCGGATGGTGACGTCTATCCCTGGGTAGCGCTCGCGGAGGCGCTGAAGGATGCCGGGGAGCACATAAGTGCCGATGACGCGTGCCGTGGCCAGGTGCAGCTTGCCCGCCCAGGCGCTGTGGGAGGCAGTCAGGGCCTCCTGCCCCTGCCGTAGCGACTCCAGAACCCGCTCGGCGTAGGGCAGAAAGCTGCGGCCGGCCTCCGTGAGGCGAACGCCTCGGCCCATGCGGTGGAACAGGGTTTCCCCCACCTCGCGCTCCAGGGTGTGGATGCGCGCGCTCAGGGCTGGCTGGCTCAGGAACAGGGCTCTGGCGGCGCGGGTAAAGCTGCCCTGCCGCGCCACCTCGACGAAGCCTTGCAGTTGAGCAGCGTCCACGGCCTTGCTCTTCCTTGTCCCCAGGGTCTTTCGGGATGCGGCTCCCGACGCCCTTCGGGCACTGCAGCTTGCCTTTCGCCCCCTGGCTGTTCAGGATGCCAGGGAGTGCCCATAGATTGCGCTCTTGGAGTCGGACTGTCAAGGGCTTGGCACGATGTTGCAGTGTCTTCTGGCCATTCTCTTCCTAGCGGCTAGTGTCCTGAGTTGCTAATCCGTTTCATACATAATGGGG
>JACQUN010000101.1 GCA_016210285.1 Chloroflexota bacterium | reverse complement strand
GCCCAACAGTCGCTGCATTTATTCAACGAATTAACAACTCAGGACACTAGGTACGGAAGAGGCTGCCGGGCTGGCAGCGGCGGCAGTAGTTGGTGAGGCGCCCGTTGGCAGTGATGCTGGTGATGCGGGCGCCGCAGCGGGGGCAAGGCTGGTCCCCCTTCCCGTGGACTTGAAGGAAGTCCCGGACCTTGAGGTGAATGTCCTTCCCGACCCGCTCCCGCAGCACTGCCACCGCCTGCGTGGGCACGGCGTACGTGGCCTGGTGGAGGCGCTGGAGTTCTGGTTCCTTCAGCGTGCGAGTCTTGCGGAAAGGGAAGAGGCCGGCCGCAAAGAGGATCTCGTCGGCGTAGGCGTTGCCGATGCCGGCGATGAAGCCGCCCCGCGTGAGAACCCCTTTGGTCTCCCCACGGTGGGGCTTGAGTCGAGCCTTGAACTCCTCAAAGGAGAGCTGGTGGTCCAGGACATCTGGCCCCTGCTCCGTGAGACGCGGGACGGAGGAGAGCTGCTCCGGGGCAAGGTAGTACACCATCCCCATTTGGTCCTCATCGAAGTAGCGTAGCTCCATTCCGTCGGAGAGGGCGAGGACAAGGAAAGTGCTGCGGGAGAGGCGCTCTGAGGGCCGACAGTAGTGGAGACCGCCGCTCAGCATGGGATTGATGACCAGGAGCCGTTGCCCCTTCGCTGCCCTGGGTCCGGCCTCCGAGAGCTCCAACCCCAGCAGCTTGCCGCGGCGCCACAACCCGGCAAACTGCCGCCCTATCACGTCTTCGGTGAAGCTGGCGGAGGCGAGGGAACGCAGGACGATGGGTCTCAGAACCTGGGCGCGGGCGACGACCTGGCCGGGCAGGGTCCGTTCCAGGAACTCCTTGATGACCTGGAGGTCGGGGGCCTCTGGCAACCGCTACTCCAGGAAGTCCCGGAGCTTCCTGCTGCGTGAGGGGTGGCGCAACTTGCGCAGGGCCTTGGCCTCAATCTGGCGGATGCGCTCCCGCGTGACACCGAACTCCCTGCCCACCTCCTCCAGGGTGCGGCTGCGTCCGTCGTCCAGGCCAAAGCGAAGGATCAGCACCTTGCGCTCCCGCTCGCTGAGGGTGTTCAGCACGTCCCCCACCTGCTCCCGGAGGAGCTGGTGGGAGGCGGCATCAACGGGCGCCAGGGCCGTGCGGTCTTCGATGAAGTCGCCCAGTTGGCTGTCCTCCTCCTCGCCGATGGGCGTCTCCAGGGAGACCGGCTCCTGGGAGATGCGCAGGATCTCTCGCACTTTGTCAGGAGAGACCTCCAGGGCCTTGCTGATCTCCTCGTTGGAGGGCTCTCGCCCGAACTCCTGGACGAGGCGCCGTTGCTGGCGCAGGAGCTTGTTGATCGTCTCTACCATGTGCACCGGGATCCGGATGGTGCGGGCCTGGTCAGCAATGGCGCGGGTGATGGCCTGGCGGATCCACCATGTAGCGTAGGTGCTGAACTTGTAGCCCTTGCGGTAGTCGAACTTCTCCACGGCCCGGATGAGGCCGATGTTCCCCACCTGGATGAGGTCCAGGAGGGGTATGCCCCGGCCAATGTACTTCTTGGCAACGCTCACCACCAGCCGGAGGTTTGCCTCGGCCAGGTGCTTCTGGGCCCGAAACCCCTCCTCTTTGATGCGCCCCAGAAAGGCGCGCAGGATGATCTCGTAGGGCGCCAGGAGCGGCAGCACCCCCTCCTGCCCCAGGAGCTCTTCCAGCTTGCCCAGGTCTATGTCTTCGTCCAGGACATCCAACACCTCGGGCGGGAGGAGGCGGCTGGTGAGGGAGAGCCGGATGATCCCTTTCTCCAGCTCCTCAGTCGCGCGGCCTGTCAAGTGGGCCAGCTCATCGACCAGTGGGTGGTTCATCTCGCTGTCAATGGCGGCCCGTAGCTTGGGGTGTGCCACAATCTGTCCCAGGGTCAGACGATCCGAAAGGCCAAGGTGGCCCCCCAGGCTTTGCACGTGGGGTGCGAGCTGGCAGAGTCGCCGCAGGATCTCGGTGACGATGCCTGAGGCGCGGGGAGGTCGGCCATCCGGGCCGCTCAGCTCCCGCTCCAGGCCCTCCACGTACTTGCCGCCCTCCATGCGTCGGGCCAGGTAGCGTTCATCCTTGGCAGTGAGGAGGCTCACCCGTCCGATCTCCCGCAGGTACATGCGGACGGGGTCGTCAATCATCTCGGCAGTTTCAACCTCCGCCTCCTCTTCCCAATCCACCTCTTCCCCTTCCGGCTTCCCTTCCGCCAGCGCCGCTTGTTCGGGCTGGTCATCCCCCCACTCCTTTTCGGCCTCTGGAAACGCCTTCGGGGTCTCCGCCGCCGGCTCCTCTTTCAGGGGGATGGCCTCTGCCAGGGGGGTGTCCCGCCACTCCTCCTGGAGGGCGCCGGGCCTGGGGATTCCGGGGAGCTCTGCGATCTCGGCGTTCTCCTCCATCGCCAGGGACTCATCCTCGGGCAGGTCTATCTTCTTTTGGGCGCGCTTGTTGGTGGGCATGGTTGAGCTCTCCTATGCCGAGCCTTGGCTCCTGTGGGCACCTTCGTGGAAGATCTGGCGAAGCCGCTGGTTCAACTCCAGGGCCTGCTCGCCCAGGTCGGGCCCTTCCTCGGCGGTGGCTTTCCCCTGACTCAGGACCAACTCCTCCTGAGCCTTGAGCTCCCTTAGCCGGCGCTCCTCCAGCCGTCGCAGGCAGTCCGACAGGGCGTCCTGTCGCGTTTTGGAGTCGGCTGGAGGAAGAGGCGTGCTACAGAGGGTCTCCACCTGGGGAGACAGAGCGTCTGGGAGCTGTTGCTTCAGCAACTCTATTGTAGAACTTCTAATCCAAAGAATAAAGAGCTCTCGATTCTCAGCATGCTGGAAGCAGTTCTGGTCGAGGTCTGTGGCCTTGCTCTTGAGCTCCGGATGCTGCAGGAGCAGGGCCAGGGTGTACTCCTCCAGCGGGTCCTGGGATATGCGGGCAAAGGGCGCCGGGGATGCCTGGACGGGCCGCGGTCTGCGCCCGGAGGCTGGCCGGGGACGCCCCGCGCTGGCCTCCAGGACCTCTGGACGCACCCCAAGGAGCTGTGCCAGGCGCTGGAAGGCGTGCTCCTGCTGGAAGGGGTTCTCCATGCCATAGATGAGGGGCAGGATGGCCTGGGCGGCTGCCGACTTGCCCTGGGGGGAGGCGAGGTCAAAGCGGGCTGCCGCTGCCCCCATGAGGTAGTCCACCAGGGGGGTGGCCCCGGCTATCAACGACCGCCATTGGGAGGGGTCGTCCCGGATTGTCTCGTCGGGGTCCTTGGCTGCGGGGAGCAGGGCCACCTTGAGGGTCTTCTGCGATGCTCGCTGGTAGAGGGACAGGCCGCCAGGGTGCTGTCCGGTCTGGGGGGCATGCTCGAACACCCGCCAGGCGCCCTCCAGGCTGCGCAGGGTGGCCTCCTGGCCCGCCGCGTCCGGGTCCAGGGCCAGGACGAAGGTGCCCGCCATCCCCGTGAGCAGTGCCACCTGGTGCTCGGTGAGGGCGGTGCCCATGGACGCCACCACGTTGCGGAACCCGTGCTGGTGCGCCATCAGGGCATCCATGTACCCCTCGACCACCACCCCCACCCCCTCCTTGCGGATCGCCTCCGCGGCGTGGTGAAGGCCGTAGAGGAGATGCCCTTTCTCGAACACGGGTGTGCGGGGGGAGTTGAGGTACTTCGGCTCGCTGCCGTCCAGGGAGCGCCCCCCGAGGCCGGCCACCCGGCCCTGGGGGTTGTGGATGGGAAACATCAGTCGGCCATGGAAAAGGTCGCGGGTCCTCCCATCCTCCGAGCGATGGAGCAGCCCTGCCTGAACCCCAAGCTCTTCCGAGTGCCCCCTGGACAGAAGGTGGCGTTTGAGGGACTCCCAGCCGCCAGGGCTGAGCCCCAGGCGGAAGTGCTGGAGGGAGTCCCGAGAGACCCCCCGCCCTTCCAGGTAGCGCAGGGCCTTCTCCCCCTCTACCGACATGAGCAGGTGTTCGTGATAGAAGGAGGCGGCTGCGTCGTTGACCTGGTACAGGGGGTCTTGGGTTTCGTGCCCTCTCCGCTCGGGGAGGTTCACTCCTGCGCGAGCGGCGAGGAGCTTCAGCGCCGCGCCGAAGCCGAGGTTCTCCGCCTTCATGACGAAGGTGACGACATCCCCGCCAGCAGCGCAGGCCCCGAAGCAGCGCCAGCTCTGCCGGTCCGGGAAGACGAAAAAGGAGGGAGTCCGCTCCTGGTGGAAGGGGCAGCGAGCCTTGAGGCTGCGCCCGGAAGGGCTGAGCCCGACATACTGGGACACCACCTCCACGATATCCAGACGCCCCTTGACGTCAGTAACGAGGCTCATGGTCGCTTCTGCTTGCCGTCGCGCGAATAGACATGGGTAATCAGCTTCTGAAGAGGGCCCCGTACACTCTTGCGATGCCACTGGACATGCTGCAACTCCATCTTAACCTCAGTCAGATAGCCTCCTATCTGTTCCCAGTCTTCTGGAGACGCCTTGAGGAAACCTTCAAGAGCTGAGGCCAGAGCCTTCTCAGATTCCCAGAGGTCTGCCAAGTCTGCGCTCAGAGATCCTAGGGCGTCTGCAACTTGAGGTGGTGGTTGCAAGGACTTGACTTTCTTGTTGATCTCGCTGGCCAGATGCGCTGTTTCTTCAGCCAGAAGACGGTTTGGAACTTCCCAATGGGCGGTCATTGTTGCCTCCCCCGTGCTATTCAAACACTACTTGGTGCTCTTCATGAAATGCCGGAACCACTGGTTGACAAGGGGCTCCTCAATCAAATCCAGCGCTTTGTTCTTGGCTTTTGGCCCAACTTTGCGGATCTCGTCAAATACATCGCGCCAGAAACTGCAAATCTCTTTCTCCCAGTGGCGGCGTTCATCCATGGCTGTGGGGTTACTTTCTATCTTAACGACATGTTCATCGATCCTTTTTAGAAGACTCCGGACGGTCCTCAATCGCTCAGCATCGCTTTTTCCAGCCGTCTTCTCGCCTCCATCATAACATTCCTGGAAGCCGGATGGCATTATGTTATCACAGGCCCATGAAGCGCACCCCCTGGGAGATGCCCGGCTGGATGCGCTCCGCCTCTATCAGGGCGAAGTGGTCCGTCATCCCGGCCACGTAGTCCGCTACGTGTTGCTCCACAGGCTCATCGCGCAAGCGATACTCTGGCGGCAGCCCCTCAGGGTGCTGGCAGAAGTAGTGGTAGAGCAGCTCGACGATCTCTCTGGCCTTGGCGCTCTCGGGGCCGCGGCTGAGGGGCACGTAGATGCGCTCGAACATGAACTCCCGCAGTTGCGTCAGGGCGGCCCGGACCCTCAGGCTCATCGTGATGGTAGGCCGGGCGCTGGTCCCGGCTGCGCCCGTGGCAGCCCACGAGCTCTCCACCACATCAACGACCAAGGCGTCCAGCAGATTGGGCAGGGTTGGCCCCAACGTCTTGACCGCCTGCGAGGGCAGGTCTTCCTCTCCCAGGAGCCCAGACCGGAGGGCGTCACCGATGTCATGGTGGACGTAGGCGATGGCGTCGCTCACCCGGCAGACCTGGGCTTCCAGGGAGAGGCCTGGTGGGATGCGGCGGCCCAGGAAGTCCCCCCGCGGCTTGGAGTGAGCAGCCATGCCCTGTCGAACCTCCCAGGTGAGGTTGAGCCCCGCGCCGTTGTGCTCCAGCACCTCCACAAGGCGGAGGCTCTGGCGGGCGTGCTTGAAGCCGCCCGGGTACAGGTGGTCAAGGGCCTCCTCGCCCACGTGGCCGAAGGGGGTATGCCCCAGGTCGTGCCCCAGCGCCACGGCCTCGGCCAGGTCCTCGTTGAGGTTCAGGGCACTGGCGATGGTGCGGGCGGTCAGGGCGACCTCCAGGGTGTGGGTCAGGCGGGTCACATAGTGGTCGCCCAGGGGGGCGATGAACACCTGCGTCTTGTGCTTGAGGCGGCGGAAGGCGTTGGTGCGCAGGATGCGTTCCCGGTCCCGCTGGAACTCGGTGCCCAGGAGGGGCGGTGGCTCCGGGAGGGCGCGCCCCCGGCTCTGGGCAGCCTTTGCGGCGAAAGGCGAGAGGGCCGCCTCCCTGGCTTCCAGGCGCTGGCGCATGGCCTGACTGAACATGGCAGAGGCATTATAGCGCGGGAAGGCGGGACGGCACAGGGAGGCCGCGGACGTATCACCTCTGCATCTTGGAGGGGGTTGTTCCGTGGCCCTCCTCCTGCCCTACTCCTCCCCGTCCTGGTGCGGCAGCTTGCCCTGCTTCTTCTCCACCCGTGCCACAATCTGGCGGGTTTGGTCAATCATGTCGGGGCTCACGGAAACCGAGGTGATGCCCCACCCCACCAGCTTCTCCGTGAGGTCGGGGAAGAAGGACGGGGCCTGGCCGCAGATAGAGGAGGTCACGCCCCGGCGGGCGGCGCCGGTGATAGCCTGCTCCAGGCAGCGCAGCACTGCCGGGTGTCGCTCGTCGAAGGATGCGCCCAGGCGGGCGTTGTCCCGGTCAATCCCCAGCACAAGCTGGGTGAGGTCGTTGGAGCCGATGGAGATCCCGTCAATGCCGACGTCCAGGAACTGGTCCAGCAGGATGACGTTGGAGGGGATCTCCACCATCAGCCAGAGCTTGAGCCCATCCTCCCTGCGCAGGCCCTCCTCCTCCAGGAGTTGCTTTACCGCCTTCAGTTGTTCCGGGGTGCGCACAAAGGGGATCATCACGTAGAGGTTGTCGTAGCCCTCCCGGACCTTGCGGATGGCCTCGGCCTCCAGGTGGAACAGGTCCCGCTCCTGGATATAGCGCGAGGCCCCGCGGTAGCCGATCATGGGGTTCTCTTCCTGCTCCTCGTAGCGCTCTCCCCCTCGAAGGTTCCGATACTCGTTGGTCTTGAAGTCGGTGGTGCGATAGACCACTGGCCTGGGGGAAAAGGCCTTGGCGAACTTCTCCATGCCGTCGGCCAGATTGTCGGTCCACTCCTGGCCTCGCTCGCTCTCCAGCATGTAGCGGGGATGGTCTCCGATGTGCGCGACGATGAACTCTGCACGCAGGAGCCCCACCCCGTCCACATGGCGCTGGGCGATCACGTCGGCCAGCTCGGGGTCCGCCAGATTCACGTAGACGCGGGTGGCGGTTCGAATGCGGGAGTGGACCACCGTGGGCTTGCGGATCAGTTCCAGGCGCCCCTCGTAGACGTACCCCTGGGCTCCGTCCACGGTGACCCAGGCGCCTTCGGGGAGGGTGGTTGTGGCGGCTCCAGCCCCCACGACGCACGGAATGCCCAGCTCTCGGCTCACGATGGCGGCATGGCAGGTTCGACCTCCCTTGTCGGTGACGATGGCTGCCGCCCGTTTCATCGCAGGCACGAAGTCGGGGGTCGTCATCTCAGTAACCAGCACATCCCCCTTCTCGACCTTGACCAGTTCACTCATGCCATGGACTACTTTGACCGGCCCCGATTCGATCCCGGGGCAGGCCCCGGAGCCGGTGAGCAGAACCTTCGCCTGCAGCTTCTTGATCTCGTCGGGGAGCCCCCGCAGGGTCGTGACCGGCCGGCTCTGTACAATATAGATCTGACCGCCTTCGATGGCCCACTCGATGTCCTGGGGATGGCCGTAGTGCCCCTCGATCTGGCGGCCAAGCTGTGCCAACGCCGTGATAGTCTCGTCGGACAGCTTCTGCTTCTCCCGATCCCCAGCCGGCACATCCACCTGGATGTTGGCATCCTCCAGGTCCACCACCAGCTCGGGATTGAGAATGAGCTTCCACTCCTGGCGGCTTATCTTGCGCTCCTGGATCTGCAGGGTTCCTTTCTCCACTATGTAGAGGTCAGGGGTCACGGCACCGGAGACTATCGCCTCTCCTAACCCGTAGACGGCCTCGATGGCCATCTTGGTCCCATCGCTGGTCAACGGTTCCACGGTGAAGAGCACGCCGGCGGTCTCGGACTGCACCATGCGCTGCACGACCACCGCAATGCCTACCTTGAGGTGGTCGAAGCCGCGCTCCGCACGATAGAAGAGGGCGCGTGACTCAAAGAGGGAGGCCCAGCATTTCCGGACCGCCTGAATCAGCGCTTCCTCCCCCGAGATGTTCAGGAAGGTGCTCTGCTGCCCGGCGAAGGAAGACTCAGGCAGGTCCTCTGCTGTGGCCGAGGAGCGCACGGCCACCAGCCCGCCACCCAGCTTTCGATACGCCCCGCGAATCCCCTGGGCCAGACTTGCGGCCACGGGGATGCTCGTGATGGCTCGCTTTATGCGCTTTGAGACCTCGTCCAGGGCTTGAGTGTCATTGGAGTCCAGGTTCTGGAGGAAGGCCTGGATGCGCTCTCCCAGCTTGTTGTCATGGAGAAAAGAGTAATACGCTTCAGAGGTAATAGTAAACCCGGGAGGGACCGGAATCCCTGAGCGCGCCATCTCACCTAGACTGGCGCCTTTGCCGCCTACCAAGGCGAGGTCAGCCTTGCTCACCTCGGGGAACCATGCAATGGCTCGCTGGAGTATCGCGGGTCGCTTCATTATCGCCCCCTCAGAAGGTTTCCTGGCCTTGGGTCAAGTGGGTCAGGGAACAATCCGGCAGAAGGCTGACGCAGTCAGCGATGCGGAGGTGCGCAACAGGATCGCACTGGCAGCGCTCACCCCTCGCTACGTGGCGGCTCCCCCTCAGCAGCTTGTTGAGGATACATGCCCCCTCAGCGACGGTTGCCATTATAACACGCTGGGGCTGGCGGAACCAGCGCACCATCCCCTGTCTTGGGTCGCGCTATTGTGACGCCTTTTCATGGAGCACGTCAAGCTACTCCTTCCAAATACTTGCCAACCACCCATATTTTCAAAGGGGGATGCAAGACAATTCGGCATCTTCATGCATATTGTGCAGGCGCCTGCTGCCCTTATCAAGGGGATTGTGCCCTCTTTTTGGGGGAATTGCTGAAAAGTGTTAGCTCTGTATTCTCTCGTTTCCCTGGGGAGGCTCGCGGTACAGCTCCAGGAAGATGTCCTCCAGATGGGCCTGCTCATAGACCAGGTCCTTCACCGGCATGGTGGCAAGAGCTTGCAGGAGGGGTTGAATGTCGCCGCGCACCCGGAGCCTCAGGGTGTGGCCGTCGCGCTCTGCCGACAGGACGCAGGGCAGGTCCAAAGCCAGGGGGAGGTCGTCCCGCATCAGGGTGACCTCCATGACCCGCACCCTGTGCTGGCGCAGGGCGTCAACTCGTTCCACGCCTACAATCCTCCCGCTGCGGATCATCGCGGCCCGGTGGCACAGCCGCTCGACCTCAGAGAGGATGTGAGAGGACATGAAGATGGTCTTCCCCCGGGCCTGGAAGTCGCGCAGGATGCGGAACAGGGCCTGCTGCATCAGCGGGTCAAGCCCCTCGGTGGGCTCATCCAGGATGAGGAGGGCCGGGTCGTGCTGAAGGGCCTGCACCAGGGCGAGCTTCTGCCGCATCCCGCGGGAGTACCCTTTCACCGGGCGGTGGAGGGCCTCCTGGCCCAGCTCCAGGCGTTCCAGGAGCTGCCCTTGCAGGAGTGGGGGCTTGGCCTGGAGGCGACCGAGGTACTCAAGGAGCTCTCGCCCGGTCAGGTTCTCGTAGAGGGCGGGGAAATCGGGCAGGAAGCCCAGCTCCCTCCGGAGGCGGGTGCCCTCCCTCCAGGTATCCCACCCGAAGACCGACGAGTGGCCTTGGGTGGGGCGGAGAAACCCGCAGAGGAGGCGGATGCATGTGCTCTTCCCTGCGCCGTTGGGGCCCAGGAAACCGAAGGTCTCTCCCTCCTGGACCTCCAGGTTCACCTCCTGGACTCCCACGACTTTCCCGTAGAGCTTGGTCAGGCCCCGAGTTTCAATGGCTACCTGCATCGCCAGCGGCTTCCCCCAGAGCGTCTTCTCGCACTATGGGAACGCAGAGGAAAACGAGGGCAGCGGTCCCGGTGGCATCCTGTTTCGCCTTTCGGAGTTGACCCGTGGAGCCAAGATGCCCCTTCCCCTGAGCGCTGTCCCCATGATACCTCAGAGCCTGGCGGGCAACCACTTCGCAGGGTGTTCCCGGTGCCGCGTCCATCCCACTCCACGGGGGCGCTATCCGCCGCTTTGCTGGATGTGGGCCTTGAACTGCTCGTAGGTCCCGAACCCTGCCACCGTCTTCACGAAGTCGCCCCATGAGGGCAAACGCCGGCGGAGCGCCTGGAGCTCCCCGGCGACGGGGCTCACGGAGGCAGGGCTGTCCGCATAGCTCCCGTGGAAGGCGAAGTACGCCTGGTTCAGCTTGCGGATGTCGTACCTGTTCTGCACAAAGAGCTGCCGGCGTTCCTCCATGTACCGCTCCGCCTCCTCTATCCTGCCCTGGGACAGCAGCTCGTCCACTTTCAAACGTGTGCTATGCATCTCCTGATTGAAGTCGAACCCCTTCTGCTCCCGCGCCTGGGCTGGGGGAGGTGGTGGGGTGCTGCCCCCCATGCGCTGGAACGCGAGGTCGCCCAGGGCTCTCCCCGCCATGTCGGCGGCGGTCTCGTTCAAGGTCGCCATCTCTGGGGAAGCTCGGTAGTGTTGCCCCAGGGGCCGGAAGAAGAAATACTGGTGGAGCCACTCATGAGTGGCCAGGATCAGGGTCGTGCGCAGGTCGTAGATATTTGGGATGATGGAGGGATAGGCCCCGAGACCGCCAATCTCTTCGACCAGGGCGGAGAGGCTGGTGTTCGCCTGAACCTTCTCCTCGAGGCGTTCCATCTCCTCGATGCTCAGGTGCGGGTGCAGCAGCACCGTCTCTTTGAGCAGGATGGTGTCCCTCGGTGAGACCACCAGCAGCCTTGGCGCCCGGTCGAGGCGGAAGTCCACGGGGGGGAAGAAGGGCCGGAAGGGCCCAAGCCCGTAGACGATGCCCTCTCCCCTCAAAGTAGTGCTGATCTCCGCCTCGATCTCCTCCTCCACCTGCGCCTTCATCTCCTCCCGGCGGCCTGTGAGTTCGTGCAGGCGCTGCTCCTGCGCCTGTATCTGCGCCTCGTAGCTATTCTGAGCAGGGGCATTGGAAAGGGAGCCGCGCAGGGGGGCCCCGCCCGTGGATGGGGCAGCATCCCCGACGCCCCGCAGGGCAGCAAGGCGTCCCAGCTCGGCCTCGACCTGCTGCACCTCTTGTCCCAGCCGGAAGTACTCCCTGACCTGGGCCAGGCGCCCTTCCCGGTCCTTTCCCCTGCCTGGCAGGACGTCCAGCGCGCGGTGCAGCCACTTGCTGGGAAGGTTGACAATCTCCCACTGCTCCAGGGAGAAGAGGTGGCGGGTTGCCAGGGCCTTCACCGGGCTCAGTTGGAGGGTGTCGCTCCCCATGAGCAGCATCGCCAGGAGCAGGAGTCCCAGGAAGAGTCTGGCCCGGAACCCTCCCTTTGGACCCATCTTTGTCACACCGCCCTCCTCCAGTGAGCATACCACGAAGGGGGATGCCACCGGAGCGCAGGGTTGTGCCCGGGATGGGGAAACCAGGGGCAAAGGGTCCGGCGGGCCTGCCCATTCGCTGTTGACACCCCCCAGGGTTCGTGATATATTGCACGCAACCTACGGCGGATTCCGTATGTCCGCCTCCAGGAGGGTCTATGCCGGTCAACATCATCGTCACTGCCAAGCAGGTCATTGACCCTGAGACGCCGGCCTCTGCCCTGCGGTTGGACCAGCAGCTCAAGCGCATGACCACGCCGGCCAACGTGCCCCCGGTGGTGAACGGCTTCGATGAGAACGCTGTCGAGGCAGCGCTCAAAATCAAGGATGCAGGGGGCGCCGCGAAGATCACGGTGATCTCTGCGGGGAAAAGCTTTGCCCTGGACGTCATCAAGAAGGCCCTCTCCATGGGCTGCGATGAGCTGGTGCTCCTCCAGGACAACGCCTTTGACGGTCTGGATGCCTTCGCCACCGCCCAGGCGCTGGTGGCGGCGATCAAGAAGGTGGGGCAGTTCGATCTGATTCTCTGCGGACGCCAGGCTTCTGACCTGGACCAGGCCCAGGTCCCCCTGGGGATCGCAGAGATGCTGGGCCTCCCCTGCATCACCGTGGCCAGGAAGGTGGAGGTCAGGGACCGCACCGTGGTGGTGGAACGGGTCCTTCCCGACGGCTACGAGGTGGTGGAGGCCCCACTCCCTGCCGTGGTGACCGTCAGCAACGAGCTGGGACAGCCCCGCTACCCCACGCTGCGGGGCATCATGGCCGCCACGCGCAAGCAGCCCACCATCTGGAAGGCTGCGGACCTGGGCCTGAGCCCAGCCCAGCTTGCGCCAAAGGCTCAGCTTGCTGAACTCTACATCCCCGTCCGGCAGAAGACGTGCGATTTCATCACCGGGGAGAATGACGAGGACAAGGGCAAGCAACTGGCCCTCAAGCTCCGGGAGGCCAAGCTCATCTAGCGTTGACCACAGCAAATCCAACAGGGGGTGGCTCTGATGCCCGAAGCCAAAGGCGTGCTTGTTGTTACAGAGCTTGCAGATGGCCGGCTTGATGTCATCAGCCGGGAGCTGCTCACCATTGGCCGCCAGCTTGCGGGGAAGGCAGGGGAGGAGCTGTCGGCGGTCGTCGCTGGCGAGGGGGTGGAGGGGGCGGCCAGGGAAGCCATCGCCTGCGGCGCGGACAAGGCGTATCTTGCCCAGCACCCGCTGCTGAAGGGTTTTCAGATTGAAGCCCACCTGGCGGCCCTGCAGCAGGTGGTCACGACGGCGAGTCCCAGCATCATCCTGGTAGGCAGGACTCTTATTGGCAGGGACCTTGGCCCTCGCCTGGCCTTCCGACTGGGGGTGGGCCTGGCCCAGGACTGTGTGCAGCTTTCCTTCGACGCGGCAACCAGGGCGCTAGAGGCCCATCGGCCTGTGTACGGCGGGGCCTCTATGGCCAAGGTCTCCCTGACGGCCAAACCGTACATCGCCACGGTGCGGTCGAAGATCTTTGAAGCCGCTTCGCCCGACCCCAACCGCAAGGGCCAGGTGGTGCCGGTCTCCGTGACCCTGGAACCGAAGGTGGTCGCAACCAGGGTGGTGAACCGGGTCAAGGAGGAGGTAAAGGGGGTCCGCCTGGAAGACGCGCGGGTTGTAGTGAGTGGCGGGCGCGGCCTTGGTGGGCCGGAGCCGTTCAAGACCCTGGAAGAGCTAGCCAAGCTGCTGGGCGGCGCGGTGGGTGCAAGTCGGCCGGTGTGCGATGCTGGCTGGCTGCCCTCCAGCCAGCAGGTCGGCCTCACCGGCAAGACGGTCAGCCCTGACCTCTACATCGCGGTGGCTATCTCCGGTGCCAGCCAGCACATGGCTGGCTGTTCCGGCGCCAAGGTCATTGTTTCCATCAACAAGGACGCCGAGGCCTCTATATTCAAGGAGTCCCGTTACGGGGTGGTGGGCGACTGGAAGAAGGTGTTGCCTGGATTCATTCAAGCCGTGCGGGAACTCGCCAAGGGCTAGCGCCCGGGGAGCAAGCTGGCAACTGGGCAGAATCACCCTGCGCGGGAAGGAACTCCTCACCACGGCCGGAGCTGAACTCAGACCCGGCCGTGGTCTATTTGAGGTGTCTGAGGGTGAGCATGGATGGCGATTTCCGCATCAACCTTGAGGAAGCAGCCCGCACGATAGCAACGGCGGATGTGTTGTCCCTGTTCTTTCCTATGGTGGGCAAGGCCCTGCTTCTGGATACGCGGTACACCGCCGAGGAAGGGCCCCTGGTGAAGGTGGTGCCCATGGCCACCTCCATCGCCGAGCGGCTGCGTTCCCTTCGCCGCCTGCGCCCGCAGTTTCCCCGCCCTGAGAGCCTTACCGTCATCCCGTGGTATCGGTCGGTGGACAGCCTCGTGCGCCTGGGCCTCTTCCAGCGCATTGTTCAGCGCTTTGTGGAGAGCGGACACCCAAAGGCAGTGCAGGCGTGCTACCAGGCCGTAGAGGAGTTGCGGCGCCACGAGCGGCTGGAGCTGGCGGCGGTGCTCCGCGGCGACAACTATCGCACCATCTGGGCCAGGAAGGGATAGGCCCTAGCCGGGTCTGTCTCGCTCCGACCCCGCCCTGAGGGGGGCATGGAAGGGGCTGCGGCCTGTGTGCCGCAGCCATCAGGCTGCGGTGGCGCATGGCAACAGCGCCCCCTTAGCTCTTGGCCTCCTCCTTCTCACGCTTGGCCTGGTCCAGGATGCGCTGGGCCAGGTGGGCAGGGACCTCCTCGTAGTGATCGAACTGCACGGAGAAGTTCCCCCGGCCCTGGGTCATGGAGCGCAGGTCCAGGGCGTATTTCTGAACCTCCGCCTGCGGCACGTGGGCCTCGATCAGGGTGGTGCCGTCCCCCTGGGGCGTCATTCCCAGGATGCGCCCGCGCTTGGAGTTCAGGTCGCCCATGATGTCGCCTGTGGTGGGATCGGGGACGGTCACCCGAAGCAGCGTGATGGGCTCCAACAGCACCGGGCTTGCCTGCTGCATGGCCTTCTTGAGCGCGAAGTAGCCCGCAATATCAAAGTCCATCCCTGCTGAGTCCACGTCGTGGTAGCTGCCGTCGTAGAGGACTGCTTTCACATCCACGATGGGGCAGCCTGCCAGCACCCCCTCGGCGCAGGCGCGTCTCACGCCTTTCTCCACATAGGGGATGAACTCCTTTGGCACCCTTCCGCCGACGATCTCCTCAGCGAACTCCATCCCGCTGCCCTTCGGAAGGGGTTCCAGGCGAAGGAAGATGTGGGCGTAGTGGCCGTGCCCGCCGCTCTGCTGGCGGTGTCGGTGCTCCAGGGATGTGGTGCTGGTCACGGTCTCCCGGTAGGGGACCTTGGGGATCTGCAGGACGATGTTCACCCCGAACTTGCGCTGTGCTCGCTGGACCGCCATCTCGATATGGGTGTCTCCCAGGCCTGACAGGAGCATCTCGCTGGTCTCCGCCACGCGGCTAAACCGCAAGCTGGGGTCCTCCTCGCACAAACGGTGCAGCGCAGTGCCCAGCTTGTCCAGGTCCGCCTTGCTCTTGGGGAAGACGGCCATGGTGTACACGGGGGCGGACATGGGGACTCCCCCCAGGAGGAGCGGTCGGTCTTTCTGGGCCAGGGTGTCACCGGTGGCGGTGGCGCTCAGCTTGGCCACGGCGCCAATGTCCCCGGCAACGAGGGAGGGCACAGGCTCCTGGCTCTTGCCCCGCGGGATGAAGAGCTGGCCGATGCGCTCGGTCTGGCCCTTGTTGGGATTCAGAATCTCTGAGTTGCTGCCCAGGGTGCCGCTATATACCCGGAGATAAGAGAGCTTCCCTACGTAGGGGTCGGCGGTGGTCTTGAAGACCAGGGCGACCAGGGGCCCGCTGCCATCCTTCAGGACCACCTTCTCGCCGTTGGAGGGGATGGTGGCTTCCACCAGGGGCCGCTCGGTGGGTGCGGGCAGGAACTGGGTGATGGCCTGCAGCAGCTCCTTGGAGCCGATGTTCTGGGTGGCAGCCCCTGCCAGGACAGGGACCAGCTTGCCCTGGGCCACCGCTCGCTTCAAGGCAGCAAGAATCTCCTCGTCCGTCAGGGCCTCGCCCTCAAGGTACTTGGTGGCCAGGCTGTCATCGGTCTCCGCCGCCGCCTCGGCCAGGTGGTCATGACCCTGGGCTACCTGTGCGGCGAGCTCCTTCGGCGCCTCCTGGGGTGCGGGGAGCAGGTTCAGGATACCCTTGAAGTCCTGGGCCGCCCCAACGGGTAGCTGGAGAGGGACGCAGTGCTTCCCCAGGGTCCCGTGGATGGAGGCCAGGGTACGGGCAAAGTCGGCGTTCTCCCGGTCCATCTTGTTGATGAACAGGATGCACGGCAGGCTTCGCTCCCGGAGGTATCCCCACATGCGCTCGGTGCCCACCTCCACCCCTGCGACGGCGCTGACCACGAGCACCGCCGCATCGGCTACTCGTAGGGCTGAGAGCGCCTCGCCCAGGAAGTCCAGGTAGCCAGGGGTGTCCAGCAGGGTGATCTTGTGCTCGTTCCAGACGCATGGAACCACCGCGAGCTGGATGCTGCTGCGCCGCCGGATCTCCTCGGGCTCGTAGTCCGAGACTGTGTTGCCGTCCTCAACCCGCCCCATCCGGGAGATGCCTCCGGTGGAGAAGAGCAGGGCCTCGGCCAGGGAGGTCTTGCCGGCGCCGTTGTGGGAGAGGAGCGCCACATTCCGAAGCTGCTGGGGCGCAAAGGTCTGCATGCAATGCCCCCCTTCTTCTGTTGCGTCGGTGTATCACTGTTGGTCTCGGCGGGTGAAGCCCAGGCCAGAGGAAGGGATGCGAGTCCTGTCAGGGCATCATTG
>JACQUN010000106.1 GCA_016210285.1 Chloroflexota bacterium | reverse complement strand
GCCCAGCAGCTCTATGAAGGGATCCCCCTGGGGAACGACGAGCCCGTGGGCCTGATCACCTACATGCGGACCGACTCCACCCACGTCGCCGCCTCAGCCTTGAAGGAGGCCGCGAGCTACATCCGGGAGGCGTACGGGACCCCCTACGCACCTGCCAAGCCCAGGGTGTACGTCACTCGCAGCAAGACGGCCCAGGAGGCCCACGAGGCCATCCGCCCCACCTCGGTCCGCCGCGAGCCCGACGCCCTCAAGCCCCTGCTGACACCCGACCAGTACCGCCTCTACGAGCTTGTCTGGAAGCGGTTCCTGACCAGCCAGATGTCCGATGCCGTCTCGGACACGACCACGGTGGACATCCACGCCCAGAGCGCCCGGGGCAAGGAAACCTACCTCTTCCGGGCCACCGGGTCGGTGCTGAAGTTCCCTGGATTCCGCGTCCTGTACCTTGAGGATACCGACGACCCAAAGGCGGACCAGAATGGGAAGTCCCTTCCCGCCCTGGCCGAGGGCGAGGGGCTGCGCTGCCTCGGTCTCAACCCCCAGCAGCACTTCACCGAGCCTCTACCGCGCTACACCGAGGCATCGCTCATCAAGGCCCTGGAGCAGCGGGGCATTGGCCGGCCCAGCACCTACGCCGCCATTGTCTCCACCATCCGCGAGCGCGGATACGTCCTGCTGGAGGGCGGGCGCTTCCGGCCAGAGCCCCTGGGTATGGTGGTCAACGACCTCCTCTCCCAGCACTTTGCCGAGGTGGCAGACCTGGGCTTCACGGCCCAGATGGAGGAGCAGTTGGACGACATCGCCCGCGGGGAGCGGGAATGGGTGGCTGTGCTCCGGGAATTCTACGAGCCCTTCTCCCAGGAGCTGGAGAAGGCCACCCAAGACATCCAGCGGGTGGACATCCCTGTCGGTCAGGCCTGCGACAAATGCGGCCAGCCCATGGTCCTGCGGCGCGGTCGCTTCGGTCAGTTCCTTTCCTGCAGTGGCTACCCCGAGTGCCGCAACGCCAAGCCCTACCAGATCAAGGCGGGAGTGGCCTGCCCTCGCTGCGGCGGCGACCTGCTGGAGCGGAGGGCCAGGCCACGGAAGGGCCGCCGCTCCAGCACCTTCTACGGCTGCTCCAACTACCCTACCTGCAACTTCACGCTCAACCGGCGTCCTCTCCCCCAGCCGTGCCCGCAGTGCCAAGGGCTCCTGGCGGAGGGAGCGCGCAACACCGTGCGGTGTACTCAATGCGACTTCAAGGGGGCGCTCCCCCAGGAGGCCCCCGAGGCCGCAGGGGTGTAGCATGGCAGAGGCTTCCTGGTGGCCCCTCCTGGACCGCTACCGCACCCACCTCCAGTCCCAGCGAGGATTGGCGGCGCCCACCATCCGGAACTACCTGACAGACCTGGAACCCTTCTGGCGCTTCCTGGGGGCAAATGCCATCCAGGACCTGCAGTCGGTAGACCGCCCCCTCCTGCGGCGCTACCTCCACTGGCTGCTCACGCAGGGTCGCCCGGTCCAGCGCAAGGGGAAGGGCAAAGGCGAGCCCTACGCCAGCCGAAGCGTGGCCCGCCAGTTCACCGCCCTCCGCTCCCTCTTTCGCTTCCTGCGGCGAGAGGGCGCCCTGGGGCACGACCCCACAGCCCGCATGGCGCTGCTGAAGCTGGAGCAGCGAGTGCCCCGTTTTCTGGGACAGGAGGCCGTTCAGGCCCTCCTGAAGACCCCCGACCCCTCCACGCCCCTGGGCTCCCGGGACCGTGCCCTCCTGGAGCTGCTCTATGCCGGCGGCCTCCGGGTAAGCGAGGTCACCCGCCTTGACCCTCGAGACCTCAACCTCCCCGCCCGGGAGGTGCGCGTGATGGGGAAGGGCTCCAAGGAGCGGTTGCTCTTCATAGGCAAGCCTGCCCAGGAGGCGCTGTCGCACTATCTCCTCGCCGCTCGAGGCCGTTTGCAGGGGCGGAAGGAGACCCAGGCCCTGTTCCTGAACTACCGGGGAGGACGCCTCACCCAGCGGGGCGTCCAGCGGCTGGTGCGGCACTATGCCGACCTGGCCGGGCTGGACCCCGAGGTTCACACCCACACCCTGCGCCATACCTTCGCGACCCATCTCCTGGACGGGGGCGCGAACCTGCGGGTCGTCCAGGAGCTCCTAGGGCATTCCAGCCCTGTCACGACTCAGATCTACACCCACGTGACCCAGGCTGGAGCCTACCGAGCCTACCTGGCCGCCCACCCCAGGGCACAGCGCCACCAGGGCGGCCCGAAAGAGGCCGCCCAAGGGGGCAACGACACAAGCTCGTCATGATGCACTTCACAGAAAATGGGCGCCTGCCCTTCGACACGCTCAGGGCGAGCGGGGTAACCCTACCG
>JACQUN010000105.1 GCA_016210285.1 Chloroflexota bacterium | reverse complement strand
CCTACCCCAGACCCTTCGCGGAGTTTACCCTGAGTTGCCGAAGGGCCCAGGGTGACAACCGAGAGACCCTGGGTGGAAGCAGGGCAGGTGCACGCAGGCAGGCGTGTGCACGTGTCCAGAGGTCTCGCCTGCCGTTCCCGGGCTCACCCTCCCATGTAGTCCTCCCGCGGCGGGCTGAAGAGGTCCAGCACCTTCGCCGACCCGCTCACCCTTGGCACAGCGTGGGCAATGTTTGGAGGGATGATGTACATCTCCCCTGGCCGCAGGGCCCGCCGCTCCGCGCCAATCTCCATCTCCAGCTCCCCCTCTAGCACCATCCCGGCCTGCTCATGAGGGTGGGTGTGCCGGGCCACGGCAGAGCCGGGGGACAGCTCCACCACGGAGAGCATGATGCGTTCCCCCCAGGCCAGACGCGTGGTCACGCCTGGGGCCAGTTGGCGGGTGAGGCCCTGACCAGGCCCAACGAAGTACATGGTGCCTCCTTCTCCTTTAGGGTCGGCGCTGCGGGCCCGCCCCTGCGTCTGCTGCCGGATGCGGGCCTGCTCGTCGGCCAGCTTCAGGCAGGCGAAGATGACCTCGTTCACAGGGGTGGGCACCCCCGCCTTGCGGCCCAGCCGCACGACGGCCCCGTTGATGGAGTCCACCTCCAGGCGGCGGCCCGCCAGGAGGTCCAGTTGCATGGAGGAGACCGCCTCCCTGCGGAACTCCATCAGGGCCTGCATGCTACGCTCCGCCACGTCGGACTCCAGGGCCACGCCCTGCGCCCGGCCCACCGCCGCCGCCTCCTGCATGACCCGGAGGAGCAGGTCGTGGCCAGGGGGGAACTCGGCCACCTCGCCCAGGGGAGCGCGGGTGATGCTGGTCATGCCGCTGACGGCGCAGATCATGACGAGCTTGCTCCACAGCGCCTTGCGGATGTCCCGCGTGAGGAGGGCGTTGACGCCAGCCCCCTTGAGCGTTGCGAGCACCCGCTGGGATCTCGGCGTCTCCGCTCCATCCTGCTCGCCAAAGACGATACGACACGGCCCCCCCGTCTGGGCGATGACGCCCTGCGCCTTGACCGCAGTCTCTATGTAGGTGGCGCCTGGCAGGACGTGCTCCCAACCGTAGGCCGCCGCCAGTTGCTCTCCGCTCTCCACTCCGTTCTGGAGGGTGAGCACCACGGTGCCTTCCCCCACCAGCGGCGCGATAGCAGGGATGGCCTGGGGGTTGTGATAGGTCTTGACACAGAAGAGGACCAGCTCCACCGGCCCTACGGTGCGCGGGTCATCGGTGGCGAAGGGGTGCAGAGTGAAATCGCCGCTGGTGGCGCTCTCCACCCGCAGGCCGTTGGCCCGGATAGCCGCCAGGTGCGCGCCTCTGGCGATGAAGGTGACCTGGTGGCCTGCCCGGGCCAGGAGCCCGCCGTAGTACCCGCCAACCCCGCCAGTGCCCATGACCGCGATTCGCATACTTCACCCCGTTGCACGAACTTCTGACCAGTATACCGTAGAAAGCGCAACGGGCTGAATCAGCAGGCGTCCAGTGCCAGCGGTGGGCTGGTGACGCCAGTAATGAAAGGCTCTTGAGAAGGCCCCCCCTGAGAACCCCCTGAAGAGCCGTGCAGACACGCCTGCTATGCAGGGACGGTCGTGAACTCCACGGTGGTGTTCGGGGTCGCCACGGCGACCGAGCCGTAGAGCGGTCAGCGGCGCTTGTATATCTCCACCAGCTCAGCGGCCTGGGCCTTGCTGGGCCCCGTGAGCTGGAACACCATATGGACCTTGTCGTACACCGAGTGGACCTCGTGGATAGCCTCGCTATCCCGCGTCGCCTCGATGCCCACATCAGCCCACCTGAGGGGGATGTTGGACTCGCGGGCTACCCGCTCCAGCATCAGCACGGCGCAGGCGGTGACCCCAGAAAGAAAGGCCTCCGCCGCAGTGATGGCCTCGGCAGGGCCGCCTGCATAGGGAGCGTTGTCCACCACAAAGTGGTGGTTCCTGGTGTTGCAGATGGCCCGGCCCGGGGTCCCGCTGCTGTAGGTCCTGGCCTGCGTAGTGACGAAGCGTTCGGTCATGGCTTAGCTCCTCCCCTGGAAGTCTCTCTGAGCAAAGGGCATCAGCTTCCGTGTTCACTCGGCCCCCGAAGGGCCCTGGCAGCGCCGGGGAGCCCCTGCCGGGCCCGCTGGTACTCCTCTTCGGTATTGATGTCCAGGAGAACGGCGGGGGTGTCCACCGCCACCAGGTTCACCTGCCCCCGGTGCCGCTGCACCACCTCATGGACACCCCGCGCCTCTTCACGGACGGCCAGAAGCTCGGACATCAGGGAGGCGTCAAAAATCAGGGGATGCCCGCGCCGACCCTGGTAGGCTGGCTGCGTGATGAGGGCGCTGCGCTCTTGATGGGAGGCCAGCAGCTCCTGGATCACCGCCGCCGGCCGGGGCTGGTCCACCGCCAGGAGCAGAATCCCCCTCGCCTTGGGGCTCACCTCCTGAAGGCCCCGCCTGATGGAGGTGGTCTTACCCTCCCCGTAGCGAGGGTTGACGACGGCCTTCAGGTGCTCGGCGCCGCGGACATAGGGGGCCAGCTCCGCGGCCTGGTGGCCCAGCACCACGATAACCTCCTCCACACCACCCTGGGCCAGGGAGCGAATCTGGTACTGAATCAGGGGCACCCCCTCCCACTCCAGCAGTGCCTTGGGCCGCCCCATGCGGCTGGACTCACCGGCAGCGATAAGGATCCCGCTGACCCCAGCCATGCTCACCTGGTTACCAGGGCCTCGGTCCCCTTCTCTTTGGCCTTCAGCAGCAGCCGCTCCCCCAGCTTCATGGGCCGGGCGGTGCCTCCCAGGCGGCACATGAGGATCTCCGCCATGATGCTGACGGCGATCTCCTCTGGCGTCCTGCCACCGATATCCAGTCCGATTGGGGCATGGATCTCCCGGATTCGCTCCTCCGGGATGCCTTGTCTGAACATCTCCTCGAAGATGAGGATGGTCTTGCGCCTGCTGCCCACCAGGCCAACGTAGCCAGCAGGGGAGCGGGCCGCGACTGCGGTGGCCAGGTCATCATAGCGGTGGCCGCGGGTGGCCACCACGATGAAGGTGTTGGTGGTGATGGGCGCTTGCCTGAGCCCCTCGTCGTAGAGGGCCTGGATAAGGCCGTCAGCCCCGGGGAAACGCTCGGGGCTGACAAACTCAGGGCGGTCGTCAATGATGTAGAGGCGGAAGCCCAGCATCTTGGCCAGGGGCGCCAGGGACTTGGAGATGTGGCCCCCGCCGCAGATCACCAGGGTAGGAGGCGAGGTATAGGCCTCGACAAAGAGCTCGGCGCCCTCCGGCGTGGTGATGTGGTCGCACTTGCCATAGGCCATGAGCTCCCGCCCCTTCGCCACTGCGGCCTCGTCCAGGGAGGGCTCGCCAAGGGTGCCTACCCTCTCGCCGTTCTCCCGCAGGAGGAGATGGGTCCCGACAGGGAGGTCCCGCCCTTCGGGGGAGCGGATGAGGGATGCCACCGCCACGGCCCGGCCACCTTCGCAGGCCGCAACAACCTCGCGGGCGTAGTCCAGGAACGGCAGCGGGCTGCGCACAGGTTGCAGGAGGAAGTACATGGTGCCGCCGCAGACCAGGCCATCCCGGGCGGCCAGCTCCTCGTTCAGCAGGTAGTCTCGGACCAGAGGCCCGCCGCCTTCCCGCAGCAGTACCCTGGCAGCAAACCAGATGTCGCCCTCCACGCACCCACCCCCCAAGGTCCCCGCACCCGACCCGTCGGCGCGCACCAGGAGCTTGGCCCCAGGCTTCTGGGGCGTGGAGCCCTTGCTGCGGATGACCGTGGCAAGGACACAGGGCTCACCCTTCTCCAGAACCTTGACAGCTTCACGGAAAACGACTTCCATCCCCACCCTCCCGGTGTCTCTGCTGCATTATGCCAAATCTTGGCCTGGGACCCTCACGGAAGCACGGCCACTGCCTCCAGCTCCACCTTCAGGTTGGGCCGCGCCAGCCCTTTGACCTCGACCATGGTGCTGGCAGGCAGGCCCTCGGCGAAGTACCTGCGGCGCACCTCCTGAAGCTCCTGGAAGCGGCTGATGTCCGTGACGTAGATGTTGACCTTGGCGACGTTCTTCAGGGTGGCGCCTTCGTTGCTAAGGAGGAGCTGAAGGCGCTTCAGGAGCTCTTCCAACTGGGCCACAACATCCCCATTCTCGGCAGGGGTCCCCCTGGCGGTAAAGCCGGAGACGAAGAGGAAGTTGCCCGCCTTGACGGCGTGGCTGTAGGCCCCCAGCGGCTGGGGAAGGTTGGAGTAGATGCGGCGTTCCAGCTCCATAGCGCCTCCTACCGTCCTCCAAAGTTGCGGGCGATGGCCCACTGCGCCTTCTTCAGGGGGATGCCGTTTCCCCGGAGGCAGGGGGCAGCATCCGCCAGGATGCGGGCCTCATCCCCCCATTGGACGTATTTCTTGAACTTGTCCTCGTGATGGATGCCCAGGGCTTGCCCCACCAGGGTGATATAGTTCTCCACGGCAAAGGGGGAGCGCCCCTCGTAGGGGCAGAGGAGGCGCTGGCAGCCGTGGTACAGGGTGCTAAAGATCTCAGCTCCCTGGGCCGACGCCTGCTCCGTCTGCGAGCGAATCAGCCCTTGCCACGTCTCCTGGCCTATCTCCTGCTGGACGTACTCAGCGCAGATGCGTCCCAGGCGCGGGTCGCTGCCTATCTCCACCAGATCCAGGCCGGGGATGGCCCGCAGGATCTCCTTGGCACACGCCGCCTCCAGGTCTCGCTGGGGCTTCCCGGTGTGATGGTGCAGGGCAACCCTCCGGGGGACGGCGTAGCTGAAGCGGAGTCGTCCCAGGTGCTCCAGCAAGAACTCCGTGGTGTGCTGGACACGAAACTCGAACTGGTCTCGCACCTCCATGACCTCGTCGTAGTAGGCGAGGCAGGAGGGGCACCACATCACCACCCGCTCCGGGTGGAAGCGCCGGAAGTACTCCAGGGCCTTCCATCCCAGATTCTGGGCCATATCCAGGTCGCCGCCACGGTGGTGGACGACGCCGCAGCAGTATGCAGGCCCGCCCACCGCCACAAAGTCCACCCCCAGCAGATGGAAGATGTCAACGACGGTCTGCACCAGGTGAGCCGTTCGGAAGACGTTACAACCCAGGTAGAGCACCACTGGGTGGGGTTGGGGATTCGTCGGAGGCAGGGTCATCCAGGCCCGCTCCTGCGGGAGGAGCTGCAACCTCTGGAGCACGTCGATCTCCTGGAAATACTCGGCGTAGCGGTTCCCCGAGCGTGCACTCACCTTTGGTTTCGCCAGGGTCTCCATCACAACCTCCCCGAGTGCAATCCCCCTACCCCAACCAAGCCGCGAAGCTGTTGAAGGCCCATTGAACCCCTTTGCGGCCCCCCTGTCAAGGGCCACAGCCAGGGCTTCGGGGCCTTTCGGCTAGCCATCCCTGAAGTCCGCTTCCAGGGCTGAGTCCGCCGCCGGCGGCTGCGCACTCCCCCTAGCAGGGTGATGAAAAACCCTTTTCGACCATCCCCCTGCCCCCTTTCCTTCGCCAGGCTCAGGACAGGCTCTGGCCAGGAAGGGGGGGTAAATTG
>JACQUN010000100.1 GCA_016210285.1 Chloroflexota bacterium | reverse complement strand
GCTCAGGGTGACAACTAAAAGACCCTGACTCCCTGGCAGGTGCTCTTGACACCTCCTGCTGAGGCGGCTATCATCTCGCCAGCTAGGGTCCCGCGAGGAGCCGCCATGACCTTCTCGGACATGAGCGTGGAGGCGGTGCGGCAGGGGCTGGCGACCCGCATCGTTGGACAGCGGCTCCTCTATTGCCCCCAGGTAACCTCGACCATGGACGTAGCCCGCCAGGAGGCTGCAGCGGGGGCGCCCGAGGGGACCGTGGTCCTGGCCGAAGAGCAAACGGCGGGCCGTGGGCGGTTCCAGCGGCGGTGGGTCTCTCCACCCGGGGCCAACCTCTACTTCTCTGTTCTCCTCTACCCGTCCCTGGAGGAGCTCCACCGCCTGAACATGGCGGCCACCCTGGCTGTGGTGCGCGCTGTCCAGGTCACCACCGGGCTGTACCCCTCCATCAAGTGGCCCAACGACATACGCCTGGGCGGACGGAAGCTGTGCGGCATTCTCATCGAAAGCTCCCTGGAGGGCTCCGCTGTGCGATATGCCATCGTGGGCATTGGGGTGAATGTGAACCTGGACACCTCCCAGCACCCGGAGATTGCCAGCATCGCTACCAGCCTGTCGAAAGAGCGGGGCGGCCCGGTCTCTCGGCAGGTTGTCCTGCGCGCCATCCTGGAAGAGATGGATAGCCTCTATTGCTCCCTCAAGGGGGGCGAGTCTGCCCGGGAGGAATGGGTTCTGCATCTGGAGACCCTGGGAAAGTGGGTGCAGGTACGCTGGGGTGAGCACGTGGAGGAGGGGCTGGCTCATGACGTTGACTTGGAGGGGAATCTGGTACTGGAGCGCCGGGACAAGAGCCGAATCACCGTAGCAGCCGGGGAAGTCACGTTGCAAGCATGACTATCTGAGCCGATGGGGGTGATGGATGCTGGAAAAGCTCAACCTGGACGGCTGCGTGGCGATCGTGACGGGGGGAGGCACCGGCCTTGGCCGGGAGATGGTCCGGCACCTGGCTCGGGCGGGGGCAGACCTGGTCATTGCTGCCCGGAGGACCGGGCCCATCGAGGCTGTGGCTGCAGAGGTGCGGGAGTTGGGGCGCCGCGCCCTGGCCATCTCCACCGACGTCACCGACGCTGCACAGGTGAACCGCATGGTGGAGCAGACCCTGCGGGAGTTTGGCCGCATTGATGTGCTCATCAGCAACGCAGGCATTGCTCGGGAGCAGCGGCCCAAGCCCATCTGGGAGATTACTGACCAGGAGTGGCGCCAGGGCATTGACGTGAACCTCACGGGGTCCTTCTACTGCGCCCGCGCCGTGGCCAGGCCCATGATGGACGCAGGGAGGGGTGTCATCATCAACGTTGCTTCGGGTTTTGGCCTGCGTGGCCAGCGGGACGGATACATGTACAGCACTGCCAAGGGGGGCGTTATCCAGCTTACCCGCACCCTGGCGATGAGCTTTGGGCGCAACGGCATCAGGAGCAACTGCATCGTGCCCGGATTCATCCCCACCGAGGGCACGGTGGACCAGCGGCAGTATCTCCCGCGGGGCGACTTCATCCCCGTGGGCCGCGTCGGCAATCCGCCCGAGGTAGGACCCATCGCCGTGTTCCTGGCCTCGGACGCATCTGCCTACATGAATGGGGAGGTCATCGTGGTGGATGGGGGTGGCCTGGCTGGGGGCTATGCCCCCACCGGGTATGCCCCCCTTATCCCCTTGAAAGAAGCTGAGTAGGCAAGCGAAGGGAGGAGGCTAGGATGCCCATCCCACGCGATTGGACTCTGGCAGGCAAGGTTGCTCTCCTGACCAGCAACGGACAGGGGTGGAGCCCAGTCCTGGCTGCGGCGCTGGCCGAGGCGGGGGCCGACGTGGCGGTGGCCTCCCGTAGCCAGAGGGATCTGGAGGATGTGGTCCAGGCGGTCAGGCAGCAGCACCGACGCGCCTTGAGTCTCCACGCTGACGTCTCCCGGGCACGCCAGGTCAGGGCGCTGGTTGAGACCACCGTGGCGGAGCTTGGCAGGATCGATATCCTGGTGAACAACGCCCAGGTCGCCTTCGGCAAGCCCTTCGCTGAGGTGAGCCTGAAGGAGATGCAGCGCATCATGGAGCTGAACGTGACCAGTGTCTTCCTCTGCTGCCAGGAGGTGGGCAAGCAGATGCTGAAGCAGGGGAGCGGGCGGATTGTCAACATAACGTCCGGGCTGGCGCTGCGCGGCCTCGCGAACTCGGCGGTGTACTGCGCCAGCATGGGCGCTGTCCACCAGCTTACCCAGGCCCTGGCCCTGGAGTGGGCGAGGAACAACATCAGGGTCAACGGGATTGGGCCTGGCTGGCTGACGCTGGAAGAGGTCCCCCTGGAGGAGCAGCAAAAGGACCCGTTAGTGCGCTTCCTGCCCTCGCGCCGGCTGGGCCGCCCCCAGGACATTGCCGTCCTGCTGGTGTACCTGGCCTCAGACCTGTGCGACTACGTGGCTGGACAGACCATCTTCGTGGATGGCGGGGCCCTGGCCCATCCCTAGAAGCTGTCCCGCCCTGTTGAGCTCCTCCCCCACTCAGAAGGATGCGGCATGTGGGGGAATGACAGGGTCCTGTCACTTTGTTTGGTCATGGCCATCAGGCTGCGGTTGAGGAGGGCAGCAAAGCCGGCTAGTGTGGTGTCCCCGAAAAACGCTGGCAAATGTCATTCT
>JACQUN010000099.1 GCA_016210285.1 Chloroflexota bacterium | reverse complement strand
GGAAACGCTCCTGGGCGTCCACATATACCAGGTTCATCTTGAGGTTGCGCTGGAACACCGTGCGGACCCGCTCCGGCTCCTCCCGCCGCAGCAGACCGTTGTCGACGAAAATGCAGGTCAACTGGTCTCCCACCGCCTGCTGGATGAGCGTCGCCGCCACGGCGGAGTCGACGCCGCCGGACAGGGCGCAGATGACCCGTCCCCCTCCCACCTGCTCGCGGATGCGGTCGATGCTCTCGGCGATGAAGTTGCCCGGCGTCCACGTGCCCTGGCAGCCGCACACCCGCTGCAGCCAGTTCCGCAGCAGCTCCCTGCCGTGAGGGGTGTGCACGACCTCGGGATGGAACTGAAGCCCCACCAGGCCCGCCTCGTTGCCGATCACGGCGTTGGGCGAGCTCTCGGTGAAAGCCAGCGCCCGGAACCCTGACGGCAGCTCGGTGACCTGGTCCCCGTGGCTCATCCACACCGGCATGGAGGTGGGGAGGTTGCGGAACAGGGGATGGTCCGCGGCGTTCTGGTGCAGGACCGCGTGGCCGTATTCCCGCTTGGCGCCAGGGGCCACCTTCCCGCCAAGCTGGTACGCCAGCGCCTGCATCCCGTAGCAGATGCCCAGGATGGGGACGCGGCTGGCCAGGACGTGGGGTGAGATGAGCGGGGCACCCTCGTCATACACGCTGGCGGGGCCACCGGAGAGGATGAACCCTTTGACCTTGAGGTGCGCCAGTTGCTCCTGGGTCACATCGTGGGGATAGAGCTCGCAATAGACATGACATTCCCGGATGCGCCGGGCGATGAGGCGGCTGTACTGGGAGCCGAAGTCCAGGACCACCACCGCCTCGTCAACCCCCTTGGCGGCCTCCTCCAGAACCGGCTCCCGGCCACGCTTCTCCTTGGCGATTCCCAGGTAGGTGGAGACCTCCGCGTCATCGCTGGCGGCCACCCGGCGGCTGGATGGGGCCTCTCCACTCATCGTCCTCGCCCTGCTGGAAATCGTAGCAGTGTGACTCTTGCTCAGCTTACCACCCATGCTATACTGGGGTCAACAGGGCGGCAGCTTGGTTGTCACCGAATTGTCTGCCGGGCCTTGTTTGAGGAAGTGGTGTTCACGCTCAGGCTCGAAGCCCAAATCCAGGAGGGCGTAGCGATCCTTCGCAGGGGGGGGCTGGTTGCTTTCCCAACGGATACGCTCTATGGCCTGGGGGCCGATGGCCTGAATGAAGCGGCGGTTGAGAGGGTGTTCGAAGCCAAAGGTAGACCCTATGGCATGCCACTCCCCCTGCTGCTGGCGGACCCTGCTGACCTGGGCCGAGTTGCCTCCCCCGTGCCTGACCTGGCGCTTACCCTGGCGCGGCGGTTCTGGCCCGGGCCGCTGACCCTCGTGCTGCCCAAGGCCCCTGCCGTGCCCACCGTGGTGGCCGGCCGCGGCTGGACGGTGGGGGTGCGGCTCCCGAACCACCCTGTCCCCCGGGAGCTGGCGCGCCGGCTCGGCAACCCCATCACCGGCACCAGCGCCAACCTCAGCGGCCAGCCCCCCGCCGCCACTGCTGCGGAGGTGCGTCGGCAACTGGGTGATGTGATAGACTTGATTGTCGAGGGAGGGCCTGCAGGAGGCGGCCAGGAGTCTACGGTGGTGGATCTCACCGGGCCAAGGCCGCGCATCGTCAGGGAGGGCGCCATATCCCGCGAGGCGCTGGCCGAGGCCTGCGGCCCTGCGGTGCACTTCTGACCCATCCCCAAGAGGAAGGCTGCAACAGTGCGCATTGCCATCGGGTGTGACCACAACGGCGTGGGACTGAAGCAGGCGCTGATGCCAGCGCTTCAGGAAAAGGCGTACGAGGTCCACGACTTCGGCTGCTATGACACCGCCTCGGTGGACTATCCGGACATTGCCCAGCAGGTGGCCGAAGCAGTGGCCCAGGGGAAGTGCCAGTATGGGGTCCTCATCTGTGGCACCGGCATCGGCATGAGCATCGCTGCCAACAAGATCCCCGGCGTGCGCGCCGCCCTCTGTCATGACCCCTTCTCTGCCCGCCGCGCCAGGGAGCATAATGACGCCAATGTCCTGTGCATGGGCGGGTCTATCATCGGGCCGGGGCTTGCCAAGGAGATCGTTGAGGCGTACCTCAACGCCTCCTTTGAAGGGGGGCGCCACGCCCGGCGGGTCAACAAGGTGGCCGGCCTTGAACGCGCCCGCGAGAAGACGGTGTAGGGTTAGCCACTCTTGCTCCTGCTGCCCCAACCCGGAAGACGCCGAGTGAGGGAGGACGTGCAGCCGCCAGAGGCATTTCACCAGTACCGAGAACTGATAGAGGCGGAGCTACGCGCCTCCCTCAAGGACCGGGGCGAAGCCCTCTACCGGATGATGGAGTACCAGCTTGGCTGGATAGACGAACAGGGCAACCCTCGCTCCGGCCCTCCAGGGAAGCGCCTGCGCCCTCTCCTTTGCCTTCTGGTGTGTGAGGCGTTGGGGGGCGAGCCCCGCCTGGCGCTGCCACTGGCCGCCGCGGTGGAGCTGGTCCACAACTTCTCCCTTATCCACGACGACATCCAGGATGGTAACCTGGAGCGGCACCATCACCCTGCGGTCTGGTGGATCTGGGGTCCGGCCCAGGCCATCAACGCCGGGGATGGCATGCACGCCCTGGCCCGCCTTTCCCTGCTGCAGCCGGAGGGCCAGGGGCTTCCCCCCACAACGCTTCTCCTCGCAATCCGGGCCCTGGACCAGGCGTGCCTGCGCCTCTGCGAGGGCCAGTACCTGGACATCAGCTTCCAGGAGCGGCTGGACGTCTCCGTGGAGAGCTACCTCCGCATGGTGGAGGGCAGAACGGGAGCGCTCGTGGGCTGTGCCCTGGAACTGGGCGCCCTTGCCGCCGGAGGAGAGGACCAGCTGGGGGCGCTCCTTCAGCAGGCGGGAGTTAAGCTGGGGATGGCCTTCCAGATTCGGGACGACATCCTGGACCTGTGGGGTGCCGCCGCCGGCAAGGCGGCGGCTGGCGACATCCTCAGCAAGAAGAAGAGCCTTCCCGTAGTGTTCGCCCTGGAACGGGCCCCCGCAAGCCAGAAGCGGCAGCTTGGCAGCTTCTACTTCAAACGCGTCCTGGAGCCTGCCGATGTCCCCCAGATTGTGAGCATCCTCGACAGCCTGGGGGCCAAGGGGTTCTGCCAGGAGATGGCGCTTCGCTTCCAACAGGAGGCCCTCGCCCTTCTGGAGAGGTCCGGCATATCGGGCGAGCGGCTGGCTCCCCTGCGCTCCGTAGCCGGCTTCATGGTGCAGCGTGAGCAGTAGGGCCAGCAGCTTGCCCTGTGGAGGATTGCGTGGAAAAGCAAACCCTGCGCGACATCGAGGTGCGGCAGAAGCGAGTTCTGGTCCGGGTGGACTTCAATGTGCCGATGGAGGATGGCCGGATCTCCGACGACAACAAGGTCCGTGCGGTCCTCCCCACCCTCGAGTACCTCCTCCAGCAGAAGGCGAGGGTCGTGCTCTGCTCCCACCTTGGCCGGCCCAAGGGGGTTGATGAGAAGCAGCGCCTTGCTCCGATCGTCCAGCACCTCAGTCAGCTCCTGGGCAGGCCGGTAGCATACGCCAGGGACTGCGTTGGCGCCGAGGCTGAGCGAGCGGCGGCAGCCCTTGGGCCTGGGGATGTCCTGCTCCTGGAAAACCTCCGCTTCCGCCCGGAGGAAGAGAAGAATGACCCCACCTTTGCCAGGGCGCTCGCCTCCCTGGGCGAGGTGTTTGTCAACGACGCCTTCGGGACCGCGCATCGGGCCCACGCCTCCACCGTGGGGGTAACCCGCTATCTCCCTAGCGTGGCCGGGCTCCTCCTGGAACGGGAGCTGCGCATGCTGGGTCAGGTCTTGAACAACCCGCGGCGGCCCCTGGCCGCGGTGATGGGCGGCGCCAAGGTCAGCGACAAAATCGCCGTCATCGAGAACCTGTTTGACAAAGCTGAGCACCTTCTCATCGGGGGTGGCATGGCGGCCACCTTCCTGAAGGCGCAGGGCCTGGAGGTGGGCCGCTCCCTGGTGGAGGAGGAGCGCCTGGAGTTTGTGCGCACGGTGCTCAAAGGGGCCAAGGAGAAGGGTGTGGACCTTTCCCTACCGGTGGACGTGGTCGTTGCTCACGAGTTCAAGGCCGATGCCCCCTCTCGCACCGTGGAGGTTGCAGCGGCGCCCCCAGGCTGGTTCATCATGGACATCGGCCCGCACACTATCGAGTCCTTCATCCGGACCCTGCGGCGCTGCCGTACGGTTCTCTGGAATGGCCCAATGGGGGTGTTTGAGTTCCCCCCCTTCTCCCGCGGCACCCGCGCGATAGCCGAGACCCTGGCTGATCTTGAGGGGGCTGTCACGGTGGTGGGCGGAGGCTCGACAGCCGAGGCCGTGGAGTCCCTGGGCCTGGCAAGCCGAATGACCCACGTGTCCACTGGCGGCGGCGCGTCCCTGGAGTTCCTGGAAGGGCGAGAGCTGCCTGGGGTGGCTGCGCTGTTGGACAAGAAGCAGGAGTAGGTCTTGTGCCATGATAGACTTTCCGTACCTTTCCGACATCGCCCAGCCCTCACTGTCCCGCATCGTAATGCTGGTGGTGGATGGGCTTGGGGGGCTTCCCCACCCGGATACACGGCGCTCGGAGCTGGAGACGGCCCACCTGCCGAACCTGAACCGGCTTGCCCAGGAGAGCGCCAGCGGTCTCACCGTCCCGGTCCTGCCCGGGGTTGCGCCGGGCAGTGGGCCAGGGCACCTGGCCCTCTTCGGCTATGACCCGGTCAAGTACCTCATCGGGCGTGGGGTTCTGGAGGCCCTGGGCATCGGCCTGGAGATGCAGCCCGGGGATGTGGCCGCTCGGGGCAACTTCTGCACAGTGGATGGAGACGGACGGGTGATAGACCGGCGGGCCGGGCGCATCCCGTCGGAGGAAGCGGAGCCGCTGTGCCGAGGGCTGAGTGCGATCAAAGTGCCCGGCAAGGTGGCTGACACCGACCTCTCCGTTCACCACGTCAAGGACTACCGCTTTGTGCTGATGCTGCGGGGCCAGGGGCTCAGCGACCGGGTCTCGGAGACTGACTCAGGCCGCCTCAACACCCCTCCCCTGGAGAGCCGTACCCTTGCGCCGGAGGCGGAGGCCACCGCTAGGGCGGTGAACGCCTTTGTGGCTCAGGCCAGGCGACGCCTCCAGGGGCGCGAGCGGGCCAACATGGTGCTCCTGCGCGGTTTCTCCCAGCTCCCCCACCTGCCCTCCATGGCGGATTGCTACCGGCTGCACCCCGCTGCCATCGCTGCCTACCCCATGTACCGCGGCCTGGCGAAGATCGTCGGCATGGAGGTCATCCCAACTGGCGCCACCTTCCAGGCTGAGGTGGCTACCCTGGCCCAGCACTTCCAGGCCCATGACTTCTTCTACATCCACTACAAGCCCGCCGACGCCGCGGGAGAGGACGGCGACTTTGAGGCGAAGGTCAAGGCCCTGGAGGCCCTGGACACCTTTATCCCCGCCATCCTGGAGCTGAAGCCCGATGTCTTCGTCGTGACGGGGGACCATGCCACGCCCGCGCTGCTGGCATCTCATAGCTGGCACCCGGTGCCAACGCTGGTGCACTCCCAGTGGACCAGGGGTGAGGGTGTGCCAGCCTTCCACGAGCGGGCCTGCGCGGCGGGCTCTCTGGGCCGCTTGCCCGCGGCCAATCTGATGTTCCTGGTTCTTGCCCACGCGGGGAAGCTGGCCAAGTTCGGGCCGTAGACCTCAGGGGCATTACCTGGCTGATTCCCAAAACGCGCGCTGAAGAGGAGGAAAAGCATGCCGCTCCCCCTCATCGTCGGGAACTGGAAGATGCACACCTCCGTGGAGGAGGCCGTGGGGCTGGCGAAGGAGCTGCGGGCCTCCCTGGACGGGGTCCAGGGGGTCGAAATGGTGGTCTGCCCGCCCTTTGTCTCCCTGGTGCCTGTCAAGCAGACCTTGGACGGCTCCCCTATCCGGCTGGGCGCTCAGAACATGCACGACGAGGAGAAGGGGGCCTTCACCGGCGAGGTGTCGCCGGCCATGCTGGCCCCCCTGTGCGAGTTCGTCATCCTGGGTCACTCGGAGCGGCGGCAGCACTTTGGCGAGGCTGACGGCCTCATCAACCGGAAGGTGAAGGCGGCCATGCGGTTCGGGCTGCGCCCTATCCTCTGCGTGGGCGAGACGCTGGCCCAGAGGCAGGCCGGGCAGGCGGAGGAGGTCGTGGGGCGGCAGCTCCGAGAGTCTCTGGCGGGAATAGATGACTGCGACGGCCTGGTGGTGGCCTACGAGCCGGTCTGGGCCATAGGGACTGGGGTGCCAGCAACCCCGGAGACCGCCCAAGCTATGATGGGCGGCATCCTCTTCGCGACACTGGCGCTGCTCTTCGGGGAGCACAGCGCCCTGGAGACCCCCCTGCTGTATGGAGGCAGCGTTACCGCCGCGAGCATCCAGGGCTTCATCCAGCAGCCAGCGGTCCACGGCGCCCTGGTGGGCGGCGCAAGCCTTCGGGCCAGCGAGTTTGCCCAGATCGTGCGCATCGCGGCCAGAGTGAAGGGGGAGTAGCCCGTCCGCCCTTCCGCGGAAAGGGACGTGCTCAGGGGAAGCCGTACTTCCTCTGTTCTTGGTGAGCTTGTCGGACCACGAGCGGAGGCTCTGGTTCCAGGAGACAGGGGCAAGCAGGCAGTTGCAGGGGCATAGAGCGGTGGCAAGGGGGTGCAGCATGGCTGGAACGAGCTTCTCCCAGGCATTGCAGGGACACAGGGAGGTCTCCATCACCGTCAAGGGACGCCGCACTGGAAAGAGCATCACCCTGCCCGTCTGGTTCGTCCAGGAGGGCGAGACCGTGTGGCTTTTGCCTGTCAAGGGCTCCCGCACCCAGTGGTTCCGAAATCTGGTTGCTGAGCCCACAGTTACCCTCCAGGTTGGGTGCCGGCGCCACACCGCCAGGGCCAGGACCTTTGCGGACCCCCTGGCAGTGCAGCCGGTGGCGCAGAAGTTTCAGGCCAAGTACACCCCAGGCGAAATCGCCCGCTACTACGCTGCCCTTGACGCCGCCGTAGAGATCCCCCTGGCTGCATGAGCGATAGTCAGGCCCCCAAGAGGGCATCCTCTCCCTGGGCTCCCTCGCCTCTCATTGCCATCGTTGGCCCCACAGCCACGGGGAAAAGCGCCCTGGCCATCGCCCTGGCCCAGCGCTTCCGGGGAGAGGTGGTGAACGCCGACAGCCGCCAGGTCTATCGGCGCATGGACATTGGCACCGCCAAGTCGCCCGCCCAGGAGCGGGAGCAGGTGCCCCACCACCTCTTCGACCTGGTTGACCCCGACGGGCCCTTCAGCCTGGCCCTCTATCTGAACCTGGCACAGCAGACCATTGCCGACATCCACCGAGGCATGCGCCTGCCACTCCTGGTAGGTGGGACAGGGCAGTACGTATGGGCGTTGCTCGAAGGGTGGAGGAGCCCACAGGTGCCGCCTGACCCCGCGGTGCGGGAGCACCTGCTGGCCCGCGCCCAGAGGGAGGGCGGCCAGGCCCTGTACGAGGAGTTGCAACAGGTGGACCCCGTCACCGCCAAGCGTATAGACCCCCGCAACCTTCGGAGGGTCATCCGCGCCCTGGAGGTGTTCCGCAGCCTGGGGGCGCCAGCCTCCAGCGTGCGGGCGAAGCTCCCGCCGCCGTATCGGCCCCTGATCCTCGGCCTGACCACCACCACACGCCAGGAGCTTTATCAGCGGATTGATGCGCGCGTGGACTCCATGCTGGGGGCTGGCTGGCTGGAAGAGGTACGAAAGCTCCTTGCCCTGGGCTACCCCCTCGACCTGCCCGCCATGTCCAGCGTGGGCTACCGGGAGCTGGGGCTTCACCTTCAGGGCCATCTCTCCCTGAGCGAAGCCGTCCAGCGGGTCAAGACAGCCAGCCACCGGGTGGCGCGGCACCAGTACGCCTGGTTCCGCCTCCAGGACCCGCGCATTCACTGGCTGACCGTGGGGGAAGGCTGCCAGGACCAGTCCAGGGCCATCGTTGAGAGGTTCCTGGCGGCTCCCGCCCCTTGCCACACAGGGGAAGCGCCATTACACTGAGGGATGCTTGCAAGGGAGCGGTGCTGGCGACCCGAGGAGGACCCAATGGAGTTCGTGAAGTCCCACGGCGCAGGGAACGATTACGTCCTTGTTGATGCCCGGCGCATGGAGCGGGACTGGAGCGCCGTGGCCAGGGCCGTATCGGACCGCCACTTCGGCATCGGGTCCGACGGGCTTATCCTGCTGCTCCCCTCGACCCAGGCGGAGCTCCGCATGCGCATCTTCAATCCCGACGGCTCCGAGGCGGAGATGTGCGGCAATGGTATCCGCTGCCTGGCGAAGTTTGCTATCGAGCGCGGGGTGGTCGCCTGGCAGGGGGTGCCATTGCGGGTGGAGACCCTGGCTGGGATCCGCACCGTGGAGCCTGTCATGGCGGGTGGGCGGGTCGCCCGAGTCAAGGTTGGCATGGGGGAGCCAGTGCTGCGCCCCCAGGAGATCCCTGTAGATGCGGCGGCACGGCTGGTCCAGGTAGGTGCCCACCATGTCACCGGCCAGCGCCAGGGAACGAAGGGGCAAGAGTACTTTGCGGGCGGAGACCACTTCGCCCTGGACTGGCCCCTGGCCGTGGAGGGGGTGGAGTTCAAGGTCACCTGCGTCTCCATGGGGAATCCCCACGCCGTGGCCTTTGTGGAGCAGCCAGTCGAGGAGATTCCGCTGCACCGGCTTGGCCCCCAGGTGGAGCACCACCCCATGTTCCCGCGACGCACCAACTTCGAGGTGGTGAACCTGGTGGACCGGGGCCACCTCCGGGCGCGGGTGTGGGAGCGAGGCGCCGGGCAAACCCTGGCCTGTGGCACCGGGGCGTGCGCCATCGCCGTGGCTGCTCACCTGCACGGCTACATCGGGCCAACAGTTGACATAACACTTGACGGCGGAGTGCTCACCGTCCAGTGGGCTGGCCGTGGCGAGGTGTTTCTGGAGGGGCCCGCTGAGGAGGCTTTCACTGGGGTCTGGCCCGAGCAATGACCCGCGCTCGTCAAGTGGTAGTGCCTTGGAAGGCTTGTGAATAGCCTCCTGAAAGGAGCCGGGATGCCGTCCTCTTTGGTGAGGGGGCGCTACGTCCTCTGCCGCGCCGGGGAGACGGAGAGCACCGTCATCCCTGACGGCGCAGTGTACCAGGTGGATGGGGTGATTCAGGCGGTGGGGAGGTACGATGACCTGCTTGCGCGCCACCGAGGGGAGCAGGTCCTGGGCGGGCCAGAGTTCCTTGTCATGCCTGGGCTGGTCAACGCCCACCACCACGGGCGCGGGCTGACCTCCTTCCAGCTTGGCTCTGTGGACGACGCCCTGGAGCTGGGCATCCTCCGCGGGTGGGCGCGCCGGCCCGCCGACCCCTACCTGATGAGCCTCTACACCTGCATGCAGCTTATTCGGGGCGGGGTTACGACGGTCATGCACAACCAGGCCCTGGGGCTTGCGGGAAGCCTCCACCAGGAGGCGGAGGCCGTCCTGCGCGCCTTCGGCGAGGCCGGGATGCGGGTGGCCTTCTCTGTCTATTATCGGGACAAGAACTGGCTGGTCTATGACGACGACGCCCGTTTCCTGGACTCCCTCCCGTCGGACCTGGCTGCTGACGTGCGGGAGCGTCTGAAGGGCTTCGCCGTGCCCCAGGAGACCTACTTCGGCGTCTTTGAGGCGCTCCATCGCAAGTATGACAAGGGGCCAGAGGGGCGCGTGCGGATACTCCTCAGCCCCCTCAATGTGCAGTGGTGCACGGACGGCTTTCTGGCCAGGACCAAGGAGTACTCACTCCGACTCGGAGCGGGCATCCACATGCACCTGGTGGAGACCCTCTACCAGAAGCTCTACGGCCTGCGGCAGTTCGGGGTCACCCCCCTGCGGCACCTGCAGGACATGGGCTTCCTGGGCCCGGACGTCTCTTTTGCCCACGCTGTGTGGCTCACCGAGGGGGACATCGGTATCCTCCGCGAGGCTGGCGCCGCCGTCTGCCACAACCCCAGCTCTAACCTTCGGCTGCGTAGCGGCATCGCCCCGGTCATGTCCCTCCTCCAGCGCGGGGTTCCGGTGGCCATCGGCACCGACAGCACCTCCCTCAACGACGATGATGACCTCTTCCAGGAGATGCGTCTGGCCCTGCGGCTGCACCGAGCGCCAGGGATCACGACGCCCTGCCCCACTGCGCACCCGGTGTTGAAGATGGCAACGGCCAGCGGGGCGCACGTCGCCTGCTTCCCCACGGTGGGGGCACTGGAGCCGGGCAAGCGGGCCGACATGGTCTTGGCGGACCTGCGGCGCCCCACGGCGCCCTACGTCGCCCCAGACGTGGACATTGTGGACCTGGTGCTCACCCGCGTGAGGGCCAGCGATGTCCACACGGTGCTGATAGATGGGGAGGTGGTGTACCAGGATGGGCGATTCCCTCGTCTGGACCAGGATGCGGTCGTGCGGGAGCTCCAGAAGGAGGTCAGCCGGGAGCCCGGGCCGGACCTTCGAGCCCGAGAGCAGCTTGTGCAGCGCCTGCTGCCCCACGTTGGCGAGTTCTACCGGAAGTGGACCCGTCCCAGGGAGGAGCCTTACTACGGCTTCAACAGCAGGGTCTAGTGTAATGATTCTTATATTCCGTTCGCCCTGAGCTTGTCGAAGGGCTAGAGGAAGCAGAATGGGGTTTTACTTATACATGGTTGTCCAGCTTGTCAAGGCCCGTGGTTCGACAGGCTCACCACGAACGTGAAAAGGACGGG
>JACQUN010000011.1 GCA_016210285.1 Chloroflexota bacterium | reverse complement strand
CCGTGGCCCTGGCGCTGGGGACCGCCTTCCGGCTCATCGGGGACCTCACCCTGCGCCACAGTCTGCTGCGCGCGGGCCTCTACGACCCGCTGCTTTAGAGATCGAGGAAAGGGGTGTTCGCCATGCAAGCACAGGTTCTCGATGCCAAGGACGCGTGGGTCCCCACGACCTGCTACGGGTGCTACAACCAGTGCGGCATCCTGGTGCATCGGGTGAACAACGTCATAACTGAGATTCGGGGCGACCCGAACCACACTGCCAGCGCCGGCAAGGTCTGCGCCAAGGGTCTTGCTCGGGTGATGGACCTCCAGGACCCGAACCGCGTGCTGAAGCCGCTCAAGCGGACTAACCCGGAGAAGGGGATCGGGGTGGATCCGAAGTGGCAGGAGATCACGTGGAAAGAGGCCCTGGACACTGTGACGGAGAAGCTGGCCACTCTCCACCGCGACGACCCCCGCAAGCTCCTCCTCGCCAGCTTTGATATTGCAGGTGGGGTGGTGGAGCGGGCCTGGGCCACCGCCTTCGGCACCCCCAACGCCGGCTCGTGGTCAGCGAGCACCTTCTGTGGGCATGGCGAGCACCCCGCTATTATGATGAACACCGGGGTCATCAACCTCGAGATTGACTTTGACCGCTGCAAGTTCGCCATGGAGTGGGGGGTACAGAAAGGGGCGCTGATTGATAGCAACGCCAACAATGTCTCCGGGCGCGTCGCCGCCGCCCGCCGCAGGGGCATGAAGCTGGTGGTGGTGGACCCTGTCCTGAGCCCCATCGCTGCCAAGGCTGACGAGTGGGTGCCCATCCGCCCGGGGACGGACTCCGCCCTGGCCCTGGGGATGCTGAACGTCCTGCTCAACGACCTCGGCGTCTACGACGCCCCTTTCCTCAAATCCCGCACCAACGCCCCCTACCTCACCGTGGCGGATGGCCGCTACGTCCGCGACAAGGCCACAGGCAAGCCTCTGGTCTGGGACCTGGCCACGGGAAGGGCCACGCGCTATGATGACCCGAACTTGCAGGACCCGGCCCTGGAGGGGAGCTATCAGGTGGATGGCGCCCCCTGCCGGCCCGCGTTCCAGCGCCTGAAGGAGCATGTGAAGAGATACCCGGCGGAGAAGGTTGCGGAGATCACGACGATCCCCGCAGAGACCGTGCGGCGGCTGGCGCGCGAGTTCGGCGAGGCCGCCAGCATCGGGAGCACCATCACCATTGAAGGGAAGACCCTTCCCTACCGACCCGTGGGGGTGGACTTCAAGAAAGGCGTCTCCGGCCACGTGCACAGTCTGCCTGCCGGGTTCACCCTCATGATGCTGGTCACCGTGGTTGGCGCCGTTGACGTGCCAGGCGGAACGCTGGGCCACCGCCTGGGGCCCTGGGAGGTCCCCCAGGAAGCAGGGCCCGATGGGCTGATGCTGCGCGGCGGGAGCGGGATGCGAGCCCCCGTGTATCCGGCTGATATTGCGAGAGCGCCCGAATCCCCTGACCTGCGCGAGCTCTACCCGGTGCGGCTGCACACCACCTCCAACATGGTCATCACCCTGCCGGACCCCGAGCGGTTCAAGCTCCCCTATCGGCCCGAGATGATGATCCAGGCCCGCCACAATCTGATGATGAGCACGTTCAACCCGCAGGCCATGGCCAAAACGCTCAAGACCCTGGACTTCATCGTCTCCTTCGCTATCAAGATCGACGAGACGGCAGAGTTCGCCGACATCGTCCTCCCCGATGCCCACGACTTTGAGCGGACCGATCCATTCCCTGGAACCTTCCCCGGGTATGTTCCCGGCCTCGTGGACTGGTGCTGGTCGCAGCGGCAGGCGGTGGTCCCGGCACCGCCCGGGGTCAGGGCATGGAGGGAGGTCCTCATGGACCTGGCTGAGCGGCTCGGGTTCCTGAGTGAGTTCAATGAGATCGGCAACACCCTCTTCCGGCTGGATGACGCCCACCGCCTCGACCCCAAAGTCAAGTACAGCATGGCAGAGCTCGCAGAACGGCAGATCAAGTCCATCGCCGGCCCGCAGTACGGGCTCCACTCCTTCACCCAGAGTAGTGCCATCAGGGCCAAGCGAACGGTTGAGGACGCCTATCCCGGCGCGTTCCAGAAAGCCAAGATGCCTGTGTACTACGAGTATCTGATAGATGCCGGCCGCCAGGTGGGGGCTGTGACCCAGGAGCTGGGGATCCCTTGGGATACCTCGGACTACCAGCCCCTTCCCGACTGGAGGCCGTGCCCCTCCTACGAGGAGGACCCCAAGGACGGGTACGACCTCATCGCCGTCAACTTCAAGGTGCCTTTCCAAACCTTCTCAATCACCGCTGACAACCCAATTATCAGCGAGGTCTCCGAGCTCCACCCCTACGCCTACAAGATCCTCATCGGGCGACAGGCCGCCCAGGAGCGCAAGATCCGCGACGGCGACCTCATCACCGTGGAGTCCCGCGCTGGCAAGGTCCAGGGAAGGGCGAAGGTCACCGAGGGCATCCACCCCCAGGTGGTGGGGATACCCGGGACCTTTGGCCACTGGGCAAAGGGATTGCCCATTGCACAGGGAAAGGGAGTCCATTTCAACGCCCTGGTTCCCGCCGACCTCAGTCGCATCGGGCCGCTGGCCGGAAGCAACGACTTCTGCGTGGGCGTCAAAGTGTACAAGGCCCAGGGAGGCAAGGCATGACCCGCTTAGGGATGGTCATCGACCTGGCAGCCTGCAACGGCTGCAACACCTGCACCCTCACCTGCAAGGTCAAGAACGGCACCCCGCCGGGCATCTTCTGGCGCCGCGTCCTGGAGCAGGAGGTCGGCTCCTTCCCCTCCGTCCGGCGCATCTTCCTCCCCCTCTCTTGCATGCACTGCGCCAACCCCCCCTGCGAGACCGTCTGCCCCACCGGCGCCACCCACCAGCGCCCCGACGGCATCGTCACCGTGGACTACGACATCTGCATCGGGTGCCAGGCCTGCATGGTCGCCTGCCCCTACGGCGTCCGCTTCCTCCGCGAGGACCACCGCACCTACTACAAGACCACCCGGGACTCCCCCATGCCTTGGCCCCTCCTGGGCACGCCCATCCCCCACGGGGTGGTCTCCAAGTGCGACTTCTGCCTGGACCGGGTGACCGATGGGCAGAAGCCCGCCTGCGTCCAGAACTGCCCCACCGGCGCCCTCTCCTTCGGCGACCTGGAGGACCCCCGCAGCGAGGTTGCCCAGCTCATCGCCACCAGGAAGGGCCGCCAGCTCCTCCCTGAAAAGGGGACCAACCCCTCCATCTTCTACGTCGGGTAGCTCACCTTAAGGATAAGCTGGTCAGGAGGCGGGAGAGACTCTTCGCCCGGCGGATGAAGTAAGGCGGCATATCCGAGGTCAAGGGCCTTCTGTGTGCACGGTTGCCCTTGGATGCCCTCTGCGTGGGACAACCGCCTCTGGGTGACGAGCACCCGTCCTGGTGACAGGGTTCGCGTCGGCGAAGGCCTGCACTCTGGCGCGATCCACTTCTCTAGAACAGGGCGATGGGGTTGACCGGAGAGCCTGTCCCTCCGACGACCCGCAGCGGAGCAACCACCAGCATGAACTCGTGGCGCCCCTCCTGGGCACAGGCCTCTGCCAGCGGCTGGAGCAGCGCATTGTCCACCAGCGCCACCCCGTAGGCAAAGATGGCCCCATGCACCGTCCAGGGCATCCCGTATTCATTGGGGGCTGCATCCATGAGGTCCCAGACCAGCACTGCGACATCGTGGTCGCGGATAAAGGGTAGGCACGAGGCGTGGAGCCCCGGCCTCTGGGGGCCGGTGGCCTTGGGGTTCGCCTCGTGCCAGGCCTCCCGCCCCAGGCACACCACCAGCGCGTCGCCTGATTCCAGGGCGACCTTCTCGGAGCGCGCGATCTCCTCCAGCTCCCATCCGTGAACGGGTTTGTCTTGTGTCACGAAGGGCTGTTGCCGGTGCTTGGGGACATCCAGAAGGACGCCTCGGGTCACGATCCCTGCGGCCCACTGGCTGACGTCGCCGAAGCGTGCCCCTTCAAAGGTGATCTCCTCCTTCGAGTTGCGGCCGTTCCACATGCCATTCCGATCCCAGACGTGGCAAAGGGCGTCCAGGTGAGTTGCAGCAAACCCGTGGTAGGAGATGGCGTAGTAGTCGACGGCAGCACCGGCCCCCTCTGCGCGAGACAGGAGACGCATATAGTGCTGCGCTGGATTGGGGTTGTGCGGCGCCGGGTCCTTGGGGAACTCTCGGCTGAGGGAGACGGCGCGGCCGCTTCGGACGAGGGAGGCCGCCTGAGCCCGCTTTTGCGGGGTGACAAGGTTGACTGCGCCGACTTGATCGTCCTGGCCCCAGCGGCCCCAGTTGCGGCGGTCTTTCAGGTAGGAATCCACCTCCGCACGCGTAGGGGTTCGATGCTCTTGCATAGCTGCCCTCCCAGAAGTCAGACTAGCATCCAGTTTAGCGCGAAAACAGGCGGGATGCCTGTCGAGAGGCCAGGAGCATGAACCCGTGCTCAACCCCCGAAGACACTGGAAGCCCTTCTTCGCTTTCACCTATACTACTGGAAAACTGGAACCGGAGGTTAGCGATGCAGGTTACCAGGTTCGTCTACGCAGTCCATGTCAACGATGGCGCCGCCGCCCACCCCGGGGGTAGCGACAACTAGTGTCCCGTCACAGAAGCGCCTGGACAAACAGTGTTGACCTCTGCTAGACGCTGCGCATGCCCAGAATAGCGATGGCGATTACGTTGACCCTGGAGGAGCAACAGACTTTGGAGGCTGTGGTCCGCACTCGCACGGCACCCTACCGGGCAGTGCAGCGCGCACGTGTGGTCTTGCTGGCAGCGGCGGGGAAGGCCAATACGGCGATTGCCCAGGAGGTGGGCTTGTCGCGGACCAGGGTGGTGGGATGGCGCCAGCGGTTCACCCAGGAGCGCTTGACGGGGCTGGAGGACCGACCTCGGCCCGGCAGGAAGGCAGTCTACTGGGGCCTTGGGAGTTCACTTTGGCGACGCTTCCACGGGTTTTACCAACGTTTCCATGTTGCTAGCGATGTATAAGGG
>JACQUN010000098.1 GCA_016210285.1 Chloroflexota bacterium | reverse complement strand
GGGCCTTCTCCAGATCGGCGGCCCTGTCCACGTAGGTGTGGCACACGCCGATGCCTCCGGTCACGGCGGGCATGGCGGCGTGCTCCGCCACGAAGCGAATCAGCTCGCTGCCGCCGCGGGGCACCAGCAGGTCAATGTGCTCCCGCATCTGGAGCATCTGGAGGACCAGCGCCCGGTCGGGGGAGGCGACGAACTGCACGGCGTCCTGGGGCGCCCCGACCTGGCCGATGGCCTCCCGGACCAGGCGCGCCAGGGCGGCGTTGGAGTGGAACGCCTCGCTGCCGCCCCGCAGGATGCAGGCGTTGCCGGACTTCAGGCAGAGCACCGAGATGTCCACGGTGACGTTGGGGCGGCTCTCGTAGATGGCGCCGATGACCCCCAGGGGCACCCGCCGCCGCCCGATGAGGAGGCCGTTGGCGAGGGTGCGGACGTCGAAGTGCTCCCCCACCGGGTCCGGCAGGGCCGCCACGCCGCGCACGTCGGCGGCGATGCCCGCCAGGCGCTCCGGGGTCAGCAGGAGCCGGTCCAGCAGCGCCTCGGAGAGGCCGGCGCGGCGGCCCGCCTCCATGTCCTGGCGGTTGGCTGCCAGCACCTCGTCCTGCCGCACCCCCAGCGCCTCAGCGATGCTCAGGAGGGCGCGGTCCTTGACGTCGGTGGAGCTCCTGGCCAGTTGCCGCGCCGCCGCCCGGGCGGCCCGGCCTTTGATTTCCAAATCGTTCATACTTCCCTGCTTCCCTCCCAATGTCTCTGAGGGTCTTGCTGGCTACCTATACGCCTCTCGGCGATGTCGTATAGCGTACACTTGAATCAACCCCTCGGTATCGCCCACCTGATAGAGGACTCTGTAATCGCCGACGCGCAACCTGTAAGAACTCTCGCTGCCTCTCATCTTCCTCGACTGCCTTGGCCTGGGATTGTTGATAAGCTTATCCAGGGCCTCGGCAACACGTCTGGACACTGAGGTTGGCAATGCTTCCAACTCCCTGGCGGTGGGCCGAAGAACCTCTAGGCGGTATTGCGCCATTTCTTTTCAAGCCGCTGCTTGACAACTTCCCAAGGCTCCGAGGGCTCCCCACGCCTTTCGGCCATTAAAGCCAAGTCGGCCATATCCTCCAGCAGGGCTGCATACTCCTTTAGTGGCAGGACGATAGCTACTCTTCGACCCCCTTCGTCCACCAAGTAATGTCTCTTGACCTCAGCCATAGGTTACCCTCCACGAGCTAGATTGCAAGGCAAGCCGGGCGATGCTGCGGGACGTCACCCTGGCCAGTTGCCGCGCCGCCGCCCGGGCTGCTTGGCCCATGGCCAGGAGCTCTTCGGAGATGGTGGTGGTCATGGCCTACTCCTTCGCAAGCGCTCCGATGATCCAGGGGCAACCCGAAACAGAGCGCCGTCAAAGCAACCTTTACCTGAGACGAGTGCTTCTAAGAACCTGAAACGCACGAGCTAGGGTGCCACCACACGAAGAGAGCCGGGTCGGCGGTGTAGCGGCAGGAAAGGACAGCCAAAACGTATCCGTCCCCTGCTTCCCTTTGTGCTGGGGGGTATGCCCTATGACATGTGTACGCAGCAAGTCTTTTGAAATCACCCAACAATGTGCATCAAATGGGGAAACACCAAGACAGATACAGTATTCGTAGTCCTGTTCTCGGATTTGCTGAAACTGGTACACGCCGCTCTCCCACAATGTCGAGAACTTGACCTCAACCCTGCGCCCGCCGATGACCCGGTCAGCTTCGCTGTCCCCAGGAGATGTTACGTCCAGGCCCTTAGCAGCACACCAACCGGAGACCAATTGCTCACCAATCTTCCCGCGTTGGCGAGAGGGCACGGTACGTATCCAATTGAAGGGGCTCCCTGCCCAAGGATTCCCCTCTCCCTCGCGAATGTAGTCTGCCTTGAGCGTGTTCGCCAGAGAGGCAAGAATTCTGACATCAGGGTCGGCAATGGTTGTGGACAATCGAGTCTCCTTGCGCATCCGAGAGTGCGTTCCCACTAGATACTGTCCAGCAGAATGCCCTGTTGTACTTTCCGCTGTAAGGGCTGAGGGTCAAAACCAACCCACTCGATGTTGGCAACCCCGTCGAATCTCTTAGCCATTACCTCGAGCGCCTGGGGATTGTTGTCTATCAAGATGAAACGCCTCCCCAAAGGAAGGCAGGCTGCCCCCGTGGTGCCACTACCGGCGAAGAAGTCCAGCACCACGTCTCCTGGGTTGGAGGAGGCCTGCACCATTCTCTTCAGGATTCCCAGCGGCTTTTGGGTTGGGTATCCGGTCTTCTCCTTGCTGTTGGTCGGGACGATGGTGTGCCACCAAACATCCGTCGGAAACTTCCCTCGGGCTGCCTTCTCTGGCCCCACGAGGTCAGGGGCCAAGTAGGGAATCCGCTCGATGGCTGCAGCATTGAAAGTGTAATGGTCGGGGTCTTTCACGTATACGAGAATATTGTCGTGCTTGGGTGGCCATTTCCTATACGTCTTTCCTCCATAGTCATAGGCCCAAATGATTTCGTTGAGAAAGCACTCTCGTCCGAAGATAGTGTCCAGAAGAATCTTGCAGTAATGGACCTCACGGTAGTCAACATGGAAATAGAGGCTCCCATGGGATGCAAGCACGCGATGCACTTCACTGAGCCTGGGCTCCAGAAAGGCAAGGTAGTCGTCAAAGAAGTCGGCGAAACCCTTCGTGCCAATCTTGATGGTTTCGTACCTTCGGCCCTGGAAGCCGCTTCTATCTCCTGCCTGGGACTGAACCGTTCTAATCTGTGTCCGTTCCTGCCTCTTTCCCGTGTTGAAAGGGGGGTCAATGTAGATGAGGTCAATAGACGTGTCAGGGATGTGCTTGCGCAGCACCTCAAGGTTGTCGCCGTAGTAGATGATGCGGGTGCGCTCTTCTGGCATGGCTCTCCCCCTACAGCACCACCATGTTGTTGCGGTGCACCACCTCAACCCGCTCTACAGCGTCATCCAGGCCAGGTGGTATTGGTTCCCCATGTCTCTTCAGGCTCTCAAGATAGCCCTCAATGGCATCCTTGATCATTGCCAGGGCCTCCTCCACTGTCTCGCCCTGGGTGACGCAGCCAGGGAGGGCCGGGCAGGACACGATGTGCCCACCCTCTTCTGCAGGTTCCAGATAGACCAGGTACTTGGGCATAGCCTGCTCCTCTCCCCCTACAGCACCACCATGTTGTTGCGGTGCACTGCCTCGGCGCCGTACTGGTGGCCCAGGATGGCCCCGACCTGGATGGAGCGTTTCCCCCTGACACGCTCCAGCTCCGCCGAGCTGTAGTTGGCCATGCCCGCCGCTACCTGCTGCCCGTCGGGCCCCAGGATGGGCACCACCTCGCCCCGCTCGAACTCGCCGCGCACCTCCCGGATGCCCGCCGGGAGCAGGCTGCGGCTCTGCTCCCGCAGGGCTCGCACGGCGCCGGCGTCCACCACCACCGCAGCATGAGGCGAGCAAACGCTGAGCATCCAGCGCTGGCGGCTCTCCAGCTTGCTGGTGGCGGGCGGGAAGAGGGTCCCGATGGCTTCCCCCTCCGCCAGGCGCAGCAGGACATCCCGAGCCCGGCCATCGGCGATGACGGTGGCCACCCCGGAGGCCGTGGCCAGCCTGGCCGCCTCCAGCTTGGTAAGCATCCCGCCCCGTCCCTTGCCGCTGGCCGAGCCCCCGGCCATGGCCTCGATCTCAGTGCCGATGTGCTCCACCCTGGGGATGAGGCGCGCCGAGGGGTCCAGGTGAGGGTCGGCGGTGTACAGGCCGCCGATGTCGCTGAGCATTGCCAGGAGGTCGGCGTCCACGATGTTGGCCACCATGGCCGAAAGGGTGTCGTTGTCGCCGAAGGCCTCCCCCTCCAGCTCCTCCGAGGCCACCACGTCGTTCTCATTGATGATGGGCACCACCCGCAGGGCCAGTAGGGCCAGGAGTGTGTTGCGGACGTTGATGTATCCCAGGCGGTCGCCAATGTCCCGCCGGGTCAGCAGGGCCTGAGCCACGGGGATGTTGCTCCAGCCGAAGAGCTGCTCGTAGGCGTGCATCAGCCTGCTCTGCCCCACCGCTGCCAGCACCTGGCGGAAGGGGATGTCCCGCCGCCCTCGGTCCAGACCCAGGGCGTGTCGTCCGGCGGCCACGGCGCCGGAGGAGACCAGCAGCACCTCGGCGCCACGCTGGTGCAGCCGGGCCACCTGGCCTACCAGGGAGGCCATCACCTCCAGGTCCAGGTGGTCACTCCCGCCGGTGAGCAGGCTGGTGCCCACCTTCACCACCAGGCGGCGATAGGATGTGGCCTGGCCAGCCTCCGGTGCAAGCTGGGGCTGTTGCCCTTCCCCGAGGGTGTGAGTCATCCCGCCTCTCCCTCTGGCTTTCCCTGGGCATCCCAAGGTGAAGCCCAGGCGTAAGGATGCCTCTCCATTATACCAAGGGGCGAACTTGGTTACTGCGAAGAAAGATGGGGAAACAGCCAGCGGCGGGCGATTGCAGAAGCCTCTCTCGCCAGAGGGAGGGGAGCGCTGTTGGGAGGAAGCGGGTCAGCCCTGGCGTGCCCGCACGCGCATCCACACCCATGCCAGGATAAGGAGGACCAGGAGAGCCACCAGGAGAATGTTCAAATACAGAGGCATAGTCACCGACCCTTTGCGGATTCGGAATGAGCTGGTGCTTCCACTTGTGGGATGCCTCCAAAGCGCAGCCGCAGCAGGCCCCGGATGTCCTGGCTGACGGTGCGGAAGATGCGCACCCGGGTGTCAGGGTCATCCACCCAATGCACGGGGATCTCCTTGATGTGGAACCCGCGCTTCTCAGCGATGATGAGCAGCTCGGTATCGAAGAAGAACTGGGTATCCCGAACCAGGGGGAGGATGGCCTGCGCCGCCTGGCGGCTGATGGCCTTGAAGCCGCACTGGGCGTCGGCGAAGTGGGTCCAGAGCATGGCTCTGATCAGGAGATTATAGCCTCGGGACAGCATCTCCCTTTTGAGGCCCCGCTCTACCCGGGCGCCCCGTCGCAGCCGGGAGCCGATGGCGATGTCGAACCCCTCCTCGGCGATGGCCGCCACCAGCGGAGGGAAGGCCGCCAGGTCCGTGGAGAGGTCCACGTCCATGTAGCTGAGGATGTCCGCCGGCCTCTCCAGCCAGACGCGCTTGAGGGCCCGGCCCCGCCCCTTCTCAGGGAGGTGGATGTAGGCCACCTGGCCGGGGTGCTGGGACGCCAACTCCTTGGCGATATCCAGGGTGCGGTCCGTGGAGCCGTTGTCAGCGACCACGACGCACCACGGGTGCGGGATGGCGTCCTTGAGGAACTCCCGCAGGCGCGCCACGCACCTGGGGAGGTCCCGCTCCTCGTTGTAGACCGGGATGACCACATCCACGCTGGGGGTCTGCCCGGGCTTCCGCATGGTCTTCTCTGGCCCCCGCAGGCAGTCTCTTCGAACTCGCCAGGACCTGCACAGGGGTGCCTACTATTCTACGCTGAAGGGGCAGGAGGTTGCACCCCTCGGCAAAGCCCAGACAAAAGGGACGTCGGCTCTCCTGGCCAGGGCTCTTGACCGTCGTGGCGTGAGCGCCCTCTCCCCCTGGAGGCGCCTTACGGCGTAGCCCTGGCGGGGGTGCGTGTCACGACCTCCGACAGCTCCCTGATGGAGTCGAGCTTGTCCAGATTGAGCATCAGCTCGATGGTCCGCTCACATGCCGTGGCAGGCAGGACCCTCAGCACGTTGTCCCGGTACTTGGCCAGGAGCTCGTCCTGGCTTAGAGGGTCGTCCCAGTCACCGTGGGGCACGTCCACCCGGTTGTGCAGCTCCCTCCCGTCCTGGAGGCGGATAGTCACGGGGTTGGACGACCTGGCGTACTCAGCGGGGATGGAGCGGTCCACCTGCAGCTTCACCCGCTTCATCATCTCCCGCGCTTCGGGGCGATGGACCTGCTCGTCAGAGAAGCTCTCGATGGTGATCTTGCGCCTCAGCACCGCCTCGGCCATGTTGTACTGGAGGCTGAACTTGGCCCGCAGCCCGAAGTCGGGGTCTTCTCGGTTGAGCCACTCCTCGTGGGCCACCCCGACCTTGACCTCGGCCACCTGCTGCGGCTTGATATCATGCGCCTTGACAAGCTGGAGGATGGCGTCCAGGGCGCGGTGGTTGAGGTAGCAGGTGGGGTATTTCTTGATGCCGATGCCAGGCTCCACCACGTGGAAGGGCTTCCCCAGGCTGCTCACCACTTTTTCACCGTCCCAGCGCCCGGCGCCCATGAACACCTCTGCGTAGCCTCGGCGGCCATCCAGGATGTCTGGGTCGGCGGTGAACCCCTCACGCGCCAGGAGAGCAGCTCGCAGGCCGCCGAAGGCAGCATTGCCCGAGTGGTACGGCTTGGTCATGGTCCCGACGTTCTTGCCGATGCCGCTGGCGTGGGAGGCGGCGATGCCCAGGGCCATGCGTGTCTTCCACTCGTCCAGCCCCAGGAGTTTGGCGGCGGCGGCGGCGGCAGCCAGGCTGCCGAAGATGGGGGTGCTGTGGAACCCCGGCACCGTGTGGGGATACCCCACCTTGCCGTGGATCTCCAGGCCGATGACGAAGGCCTCCAGGAGTTTCTTCCCGGAGAGGTTGAGCTTCTCTCCCAGGGCCATGAGGACGGGGAAGACGGTGCAGGTGGGGTGGCCCACGGGCAGCCAGGTATCGTCGAAGTCCACGGCGTGGGCCAGAATGCCGTTGGCAAAGGCTGCGTTGGCCGCATTGGTCTTGAAGCCGCCGGCGATCACTCCGGCCTCCCCGGCGCCGCCCGCCTCCCGGGTGTACTTGATGGCGATCTGCCCGACGGGCTGGGTTGCCCCGGCGATGGCAACCCCCAGGCAGTCCAGGTTGGCCTCCTTGGCTACCCGTATCGCCTCAGGCGGCATGTCCTCGTAGCTGGTGTGGGTGATCCATCGGGCCACCGCTTCCGTGATGCTCATGGTTGCTCACCTCCATCCGCTGGGGCGTATTGAGAAGTTGCCCCAAGACCCCATCCGCTCCCCCCGCCTGAAGCCGGGGGCACCATGCCGCAGCCTTCAGGCTGCGGTGTCTGGAGCGCCTTGGGATAGCAGAAGAGGGGGAGCAGGCAACTCCCCCTTCCTGCGGCGTGCTTCTCCTACGCCTCCCAGGAGACCATGCCCCCCAGGAGCGCCCGGGCCATGACGAACTTGTGGATCTCCGAGGTGCCCCCGCCGATGCGGGCGTGGCGCAGGGTGTGATACCAGTGGGGGATG
>JACQUN010000102.1 GCA_016210285.1 Chloroflexota bacterium | reverse complement strand
GCGGTGATGGCCAGGCCCGCAGATCGAAAGGCCCTGAAGTACCAGGAGAGAGGCCGGTGATAGATCGGCGTGTACCAGAGCTCGTCCGGCTTCACCCTCCAGTAGCACCAGTCCTGGAAAACCTCTCGGTAGTGGCTCACCTTCCGATACACAGTGGTCTTCAGGCTCACCTTTTCGACGAGCCAGCCAGAGGCATCGCCCACGTCGAAGCAGGGGTGAGAGATGCTCGCGACGAAGCGGCCGTGAGGCCTGAGCACCCGTGCGCCCTCGCGGATGGCCCCCTCTGCATCGGCGATGTCCATGAGGCCCATGTTGCACACGACGATGTCAAAGGGGCTGGTCTGCAGCGTCTCCAGCCGGGTGGCCTCGGCAACGTGGTAGGTGATGCCCAGGGGCGCCATCTCCTCCCGCTGCCGGGCCAGGCGAATGACGGGGACCGAGGCATCCACGCCGGTGACCTGGGCGCCCATCCTGGCAAGCTGGCGCGCCAGGGCGCCGTTGCCGCAGGCCAGGTCCAGCACCCGTTGCCGGGCAACCGAGCCCAGCACCCGCAGCACCGTGGGGTTGATGAGGGTCCGGTGCCAAAGGTCGCCCTCCTCGCCCTGCTTCTGGTCCCACCAAGCCGCCATCTGCTCCCAGGTGACGGTCTGTCTCTGCATCCTTCCTCCTTGCAGCTATGTAAACCCCAGGCCCTTCTCTTTGAGGCTGAGGAAGCGCTGGCCCGCCACAACAACATGGTCCAGCAGCTCGATGTCCAGGAGGCGGCCAGCTTGCACGAGTTGCTGGGTGACCTGCACATCGTCGGGGCTCGGGGTGGGGTCCCCCGAAGGGTGGTTGTGGACGACAATGACCGCCGGGCAGTTCTCGCGCACCGCCGGGCGGAAGACCTCGCCAGGGCGCAGCACTGCCGAGCCCACGTTCCCGACGTAGACCTCCTGCACCCCCAGGACCTGGTTCCTGGTGTTGAGCAGCACCACCCGCAGATGCTCCTGCTCCAGGAAGGCCATCTCACCCTGCACGAGGTTGGCCACGTCCTGGGGTGAGCGGATGACGGCCCGGTCCTCAGGCTGGAGGGAGCTCAGGCGCCGCCCCAGCTCCAGGGCTGACAGCACCTGGCAAGCCTTGGCCTCGCTCACGCCATGCTGGGCGCAGAGCTCGCCGAAGCTAGCGCGTGCCAGGCCGCCCAGGCCCTGGAAGCGGACCAGCAGGCGCGAGGCCAGGGTGAGAACGTTCTCCCCCGTCACCCCGGTGCGCAGCAGGATGGCCAGAAGCTCGGCGTTGCTCAGGGATGCGGCGCCAAAGGCCTTGAGGCGCTCCCGGGGGCGCTCCTCCGCAGGCAGGTCACGGATCCGCAACTGGTACTCCACGGGCGCCGCCTTTCCCATGGTGTCCCCTCCTGCTCGAGGTTGCCCCACGCCGGACGCAAAGGGGCTATGCAACCAGGCGCACTTTCCCGCCCATGCGGTGAAGAAAAAGCAGGCGCTCCCCGGGCCGAGAGAGCGCCTGGCGTGCGACCATCTGTTGACCTATGGACGAGCGCCTCCGGCCTCCTCTCGGCAGGCCAGGCAAACGTACCTCTCCCCGAACTCCTGGGCCACGCCAAGGGGCACGTTCCGTTTTCGCCCGCATGCCGAGCATGCCAGGGATACAAGGGGCGTGTTCCCGGGCCGGTCAGGCTCCCGATTCACCCCGCGGAAGCCCCGGTAGTCGGGGTTGAGCTTTCGTTGCTGCTCGATGCGGTCGCGGTCCTTCCGGCGAGTCATTCCAAAGCCTCTGCGCTGCGGCGACTCCTGATGTTTCATCCCCTCTGCCTGGGATTGGGTCCATGTTCCGTCCATGCTGATAAAACCGGGGTCTGGGCATCACAGCCATAGAATACCCCCTCCGCAGGACAGATGCAATCCTGGTCCCCCAGGCCATCGCCTCCTGCAGCGGCGGGGCTTTGAGTCTTCACCCCCTGTGGTGTTGCCACCATCTGGACTTTCACGGAAGGGAGATGCAGCCCTTCACCAGGCTCACTGGCACCGTGGCGCCCCTGGATCGGGTGAATGTGGACACGGACCAGTCTATCCGCACCAAAAGCGGCTTGACGCCTTGACGTTGCAATGCTAATCTTGCGCTATGGTGACACCAACGAAGCGCGCAACCATCTACTTCGACCCCCAACTTCATAAGGCCTTGCGGCTCAAGGCCGTAGAGACCAATTGCTCCCTCTCCGAGCTGGTCAACGAAGCCGTGCGCCAGAGCCTTGCCGAGGACGCCGCCGACCTGGCCGCTATCCAGGAGCGAGCAGGGGAACCCAGCCTGGCCTTTGAAGAGGTCCTGAAAGACCTGAAGCAGCGTGGCAAGCTTTAGGCTCCTGATCAAGCCCTCGGCGGCGAAGGAGCTGGAAAAGACCCCTAAGCAAGCCAGGCTGCTCCTCATTGCCCGAATCCAGGCTCTGGCGGACAGTCCGAGGCCACCGGGTTGTGAGAAGCTAGCGGGACAGCCCTACTACCGGGTCAGGCAAGGCCCTTACCGGGTGATATACTCGGTGGAAGACTCGCAACAGACGATAGTTATCCTGAAGGTTGGTCATCGCCGCGAGGTCTATCGCTAGTGCAGGGGGGTTGACCATGCAGCCCTTCACCAGGCTCACCGGCATCGTGGCACCCCAGGGGGGACCTCGGAGGTAGCGATGAGTATCCTTTACCTGGCTGGCAGCGGACCGGCGGCTGGGGTCACCGCCGTCGCCACAGCCCTGGCCCAAAGGTTGAGAGCAGATGGGAAACGGGTGATGCTCCTCAAGCCATTGCAGCTCCACAGGCCCCAGGGCAGCGGCCAGACCGATCAGGACGTGCCTTTTTACTCGCAGGTGAACTCCGGCAATGCCCACCCTGAGGGGTGGCCCATCCCCGCAGCAGCCCAGGACGCGGGAGTTGGGGATCTCCTTCAGCGCATTCAGGCGGCTTTCAGCCCGCTCTCCTCCGCAGCCGACGTGGTTCTGGTCGAGGGGCTGCCTGGCCTGGACCCTTCGGAGCCGTCAGCTGAGGCCTCGGCGGCGCTGGCCCGCGCCCTGGGCGCCCGGGTCCTGGCGGTGGTCCGCTACGATGGAACCCTTCAGGCCCAGCAGGTGGCGTCCGCTGTCAAGCTGTTTGGCGGGAGCCTCATAGGGGTCCTGCTCAATGGTGTCACCCAGTACCGAGGCCACACCACCCGGACCCAGTTGGTAGACCCGCTCAACGCCGCAGGGGTTCGGGTGTTGGGGGCCATCCCCCAGGATCGCCGGATGCTGGCCCCCACGGTTCGGCAGGTGGCAGAGCACCTGGGGGGAGAGCTGCGCCTGGGGGACGGGAAAGCCGACGAGCTGGTGGAGTATTTCATGGTGGGCGGCTGGTTCCTGGACAACGGTAGCTATGTCTTTCAGCGCCGGAGCAACAAGGCGGTGATTGTCAAGGCCGACCGGCCAGACCTCCAGATGGCCGCCCTGGAGACCTCGACGGTGTGCCTGGTCCTCACCGGGGGGCGAGAGCCGGTCCAGTACGTGGTCCACCACGCGGAGCAGAAGGAAGTCCCCCTGATCCAGGTTCGAGGCAGCACGCAGGAGACGATGGAGCAGGTCGCCTCCCTCCAGGGACGCGTCACCGTTCACAACCCCCGCAAGGCCCAGCGCTTCGGGGAGCTCCTGGCCCAGCACTGCGACATGGAGACCCTGTACGCAGGGCTGGGGCTCTGAGGCTCATCCTGCCTCCAGGCCCCGCCTTTCCAGGGAGGGTGGAAGACCCCTTCTGCACAGGAAGGGGTCTTCCACGAGATGCATCAGCAAGAGCGGCCTCTGCCTGCCCTCCTCGCCTTGGGTGGCCTCGCACGCACGAAGGCCAGCAGCGCCTCCTGGGATGTGTAGCAAGGGAGAAAGCCCGTCTCCCTCCGCAGCCTTTCCGTGCTGACCACCCACGGCCAGCGAATCATGTCCAGGCCGCAGGCGGGGGAGTCGTTCTGGAGGCGCAGCCGCCAGGTGATCTCCACGATGGGGTAGAGGATCGGCGCCGGGAGCCATACGAGGCGCTGCCCGGAGAGCCGGGCCAGCGCACTGTAGGGGACAGTCCCTTCCCCGGCGATGTTGAAGACCCCCGGCCTGGGGCGCTCCAGCAGGGTGCGCAGGCTCCTCACCAGGTCTTCCTCGTGCAGGAACTGCATCGGCGGGTCATGGCCCAGGACCCCTACCAGGACTGGCCTGGACAGGGCTTCAGCAATGAAGTTGGTGGAGCGAGGGCCCATGACCACGCATCCCCGCAGCACTGTTACGCAGACCTCTTGGTGCTGTGCGGCAAAATCCGCCAGCAGCGCCTCGGTGGCGACCTTGTCTTCCGCGTACTGGAATCCCTTGACTGGGCGAGGAGGTGCGTCCTCAGTGAGGGGTGCGGTGTTGTCCGGGTGGGCCCCGTACACCGTGCTGCTGCCCAGGTAGAGGAGCTGCTGTACTCCGGAGGCGACACAGGCCTCCAGCACCCGTTGTGTCCCACCCACGTTGATTCGCTGTGCAGCCGCCCGGTCCCGCCCAGGCCGCAGGACAAAGGCCAGATGCACCACCGCCTGGGGAGCAAAGGAGCGGAAGAGGTCTTCCAAGGGCTCAGCCACATCTCGAAGGGCCACGGTCAGCTTTGGCGAGGTGACGGCGGGAGCTCGCAGATCCAGGGCCAGCACCTGCTCAGTCCTGGGGTCCTCCACCAGGGCGGCCAGAAGCCGTGAGCCTACGTACCCTGCCGCGCCGGTGACCGCCACCCGCCTGGGGGCACCCACCGGCACGTGGTCTGCCCCACCTCCTCCGGGAAACCGTCGAGGGGATACGCCCCCCGCCGAATCTCTGGCGGGGAGAGGGCAGGCAATGTGCGCTGGGTTACCCCTGGCTGACCACATCGGTGAATTCAAAGCTCAGGTTGCCGAAGCCTTGCACCAGGAAGCTCATGGCGACCTTGTGGGGGCCTGGGGGAAGGGTCAGCCCCTGGAGCTGGACGGTGATGCTACGGTTCATTGCCAGGGTGAAGGGTTGCTCCTCCGAGACGCCACCAAAGGGGATGGCGTTGCCATCAATGTGGAAGAAGGATTGCTCCAGTGGGACAGGCTTGCCATCCACGGCGAGAGGGAAGAGCTTCCGGGCGTAGCCAGAGCCCAGGGTGTTCCTCAACTGGAACTCAACGCCCTTGGGGGTATTGTGCAAGCTCCCTTTTATGTACAGTCGGCGCAGGAGGAACCCCGGCACCGTGACCATGCTTCCCTCCTTCTGGGACAGCGTTTACCGGTTGGCCTCTTCTGCTCGTCGGCGCATCTGGAAGAGCTGCTGCTCAAGCTCCACCATCTCCGGCGTCAGCGGGGTAGCTCGGCCCAGGAGTGAGGCCATCACAAAGACCTTGGCGGCTCGTTCCACCAACTGGCAGACCTCCAGGGCTTCACGAAGGTCCTTCCCCACACCCACGGCGCCGTGATTCCGGAGGAGGACTGCGTTTCGCTCCCCCAGGGCGTGGCAGGCCCGCTCCGCCAGCTCCTGGGTCCCGGGGAAGGCGTAGAGGGCCACAGCGATGGGGCCGCCCACGCGCAGCACCACCTCGTCAATGATAGGTGGGATCTCCAGCCCTGCCACGGCACAAACACTGGCGTAGGTGGAGTGGGTGTGGATAACTGCCCCCACGTCCCTGCGGGCGCGGTAAACCCCCACGTGGAGGAGCAGCTCCGAAGAAGGGGGAAGCTCCCCGGCCACGGGCTCCCCGTCAAAGTCCACCACCACGATGTCCTCCGGGCGCATGGTGCTGTAGGCGCGTTGCGTGGGGGTGATGGCCAGAAGGTCCTTCCCTTCCTGGGGTTCCAGGCGCAGGCTCACATTGCCGCTGGCCCCGATCACCAGGCCCTGTCGGGCCAGCTCCTGGGCGGCTTCCAGCACGGCGCGACGTTGGGGTTCCCACAGGTCAGGCATAGCAACTCCTCACGACCCCAGCTAGCCCACGCCGATCCGCCTCAGTCCCCCAAGCACCCTGAGCCAGCGCTGATACAGTCCATCATACTCCAAAGCAGTGGCCGGGTCCGGTTGAAGCCGTCTGAGGCGGGCCCTGGCAGGAGCGGCGGCCTCAGCCAGAGAAGGGTAGTGCCCTGTGGCTACCGCCGCAGCCAGGGCAGCGCCTACCAGGCTGGCGTCAGCGCCAGCCACTCCCAGCTCACGGTTCAGGACGTCCGCCAGGAGTTGGGGGAAGAGCGAGCTGCGGGCCATGCCGCCCCCCAGGGCGAGGGTGGAGATGGGGCTTCCAGACAGTCCCTCCAACCTGGCGCACGAAGCCCTCACAGCGAAGGCGATGTTCTCCAGCCCTGCCCGCGCCAGGTGGCCCCGGCCGAGGTTGCTGAAGGTGAAGGGCACCGGAGTGATGAATCCACCCGCTCGCAGGCCAGCCCTGGACAGGTCCAGGGGCGCAGGCCCGAGGAAGGCCAGGACCCCCTCGGCCCCGGGGGTTGCCTCTGCGGCAAGCCGGTCCATCTCATGGAAGGCGTCCCCCTTCGCAGCATGAGAGGAATCGGGGGGAAACAAGAGGCCGGTCAACCAGCGGTAGGCGTTGCCGGCGTCCCCGGTGCTGGCCTCCAGCGTCCAGCGGCCCGGCCAGAGCCAGCACCCGCTCCAGGTGCGCCGCCGGTGGTCCAGGAGCGGGCGGGAGGTCAGCAGTTGGACGGTCACACTCCACCCTGCCACCACCCCTGCCTGGCCCGGCTCGGCGACCCCGAGACCCAGGAGAGCGCACTGGGTGTCAGGCCCGGCGATGGTCACTGGTATCCCGGCGGGCAGCCCCAGGGCGTCCGCCGCGGTGGGCTGGAGCCCCCCCACCGGCACCCCGGCCTCGACCAGGGGAGGAAACCAGTCGGTGCGCAGCCCCAGGCGCTCCATGAGGCCAACCGCCCAGCAATGCCGCTTGATGTCCAGCAGGCCCGCCTCGCCAGCCAGGGCAGCCTCGGCAACGCAAACGCCGGTCAGGCGGTAGGAGGCCCAGTCGGCCAGGGTGAAGACCCTGGCAATCTGCTCGTAGACCTCGGGGCGGGTGAGCTGAAACCAACGCAGCCTGGCCGGGGCAAAGAACAGGGAAGGGAGGTGGCCAGTGGTGCGGTAGACCTCTGCGCGGTGGGCCTCGTCCAGGGACGCCCCCTCGAAGACGGCCCGCAGGTCCAGGTTGGGGCCCAGGTAGAGCTCTCCCCCCTCGGTGTCCAGGAATGCCATCCCCTGGCGCTGGCTCGTCACCCCGATGGCGGCCACCTCCGACCTTCCAGCCCCCGCCCTGGACAGCGCCTCTCGCGCGAGCTCACAGAGGGTGCGCCACAGGCCTTTGGGGGAGAACTCCCGGGCCAGGGGAGAGGCTCCCTCGGGCGTCAGGTAGGGCGGCTCTCGGGAGGCGGTCCCCAGAACCACACCCTGGGCATCTGCCACCACTGCCTTCAGGCTGCTGGTGCCCAGGTCAAGCCCCAGGAAGCATCGTGGGGGCACGGACCCTCCAGACTTCGGGATTCGCTATGTGTCGGGGGCGCTTCCCGTCCAGGAAGCGCAGCAGGTCCTCTGCCACCATACGGGAGTAGCGCTCCACGGTGCCATCGGTGGCCCCTCCCATGTGGGGGGTGAGCAGCACGTTGTCCATTCCCAAGAGCGGGCTGCCCAGGGGCAGGGGCGCGGCCTCGAAGACGTCCAGGGCCGCCCCGGCCAGGCGCCCCGCTCGGAGGGCTGCGACAAGGGCCGCCGAGTCCACCAGGGAGGCGCTGGCCGTGTTCACCAGGAAAGACGTGGGCTTCATGAGGGCGAGCTGGGCCGCCCCTAGCATCCCACGGGTCTCCTGCGTATCGGCTGCATGGAGGCTTATGAAGTCGCTCTGCCGCAGGAGGGTGTCCAGGTCGGTGAGGGTGACGCCCCGCAGGGGCGAGGTGTGGGGATCAGCGGCCAGGACATGCATCCCCAGGGCCCGTGCCCGGCGCGCCACCTGCCGGCCAATGGCCCCCAGCCCCACCAGCCCCAGGGTCTTGCCAGCCAGCTCTACACCCTGAAGCGTGAGATACGGCTCCACCGGGTTCTGCCACCGCCCTTGCTGCACGTAGGCATGCACCTGTGGGAGACGCCGTGCCAGGGCCAGCAACAGGCCGATGGTGAGCTCGGCCACGGCTGGGGCGTTGCGGCCCGGTGTGTTCACCACCACCACCCCCCGGCGGGTGGCTGCCTCGAGGTCCACCTGGTTGGTGGCATTGCGGCACAGGCCTACGAAGCGAAGGGGGCTGCCTCCTTCAAAGACCTCGCCAAAGAGGAAGTCCGCCTCGATGATGACGGCGCCAATCTCTTCCTGCGCCAGGCGCTGGGCGAGCTCGGCCGGGTCCCACAGGCGTCGGGTCTCCGTCCACGGCTCATAGGCAACGCGAAGCCGCTGGCGCAGCGTCCCCAGAGCAGCGGAAGTCAGGGGGGCCAGCACCAGGACACACTTCATTCCCCACCCCTCCAGGAGAACGCTGAGGGGGTGCACCCCCTCGGACACCCCAAGCGGGGAGCGCGAGGGGCGAGCCCCTCGCCGTACCCTGGATGACGGAAGGGGGTCAAGCAGTTCATGGCGTTGCGCTCCTGGTGACGGCCTGGGCTGCCAGCAGCCCGCTACGCACAGCGGATTCCATGGTGGAGGGCCAGTCTGTCCGAGTCCACTCCCCCGCGAGGAACAGGTTGGGGATGGGCGTTGCCTGGGTCGGCCGGTGGGCTTCCACGCCCGGGAGGGAGCGGAAGGTGGCGGCCAGTTGCTTGACCACAATGAATCGCTCCACCCTGGCATCCCTGGCTTTCGGGAACAGGCGGGCCAGCTCCGGGATGAAGAGCTGCCGCAGCTCCTCTTTGGATGCGGAGGCATGCTCCCGCGCACCGCTGAGGGAGACGCAGAGGTACTGCCCCGTCTCGTGGAGCCCCAGGATACGGCTCTTGTTGAAGACCCACTGCACGGGGCTGTCCACGAAGGCCGCAAGCTCCAGGTCCATCACCGGGCGGTCGTACCAGACGTGGATCCCCACGATAGGCGAGGCGGAAAGGGTCCCTGCCTGAGCGAAGAAGGGATGATCAGCCCACGTCGGGGGCAGCAGCTTGGGGAGGGTGTCCCAGGGGACCGCACTGACGAAGAGGTCGCCTCGCACCAGCTCACCCCCGGCGAGCTGAGCCCCGGCGACCCGTCCATTCTCCTCCTGGAGGCGCACCACTCCCCTGTCCAGGAGCAGGCTTCCCCCGCCACGCTTGATGGAGGCTGCGGCGGCGTCGCTGACCAGGCTGGTCAGCCCCACCCGCGCATAGCCGATGGCGCCACTGTTACGCCCCCGCAGGAGGCCATCCTGAAAGACCATGAACGCCATGAAGGCGCTGACGGCATCCACCCTGTCGTTCAGGGTGGGCAGGATGATGAGGTTCCAGAAGTGGGCGATGGCCCTCGGGCCCTGGCGCTGGCTCTTCAGCCATTCCAGGAAGGTCATGGACTCCAGCGCCTCCCGATGGCGTCCCCGGTCCGTCAACCAGATGCGGAGCAAGGCTCGTGCGGCAAGGAGTTTCTCCGCGAGACTCAGGTGCGGGTACACGAGGAAGGGAGGCAGCAGGTGGAAAGGCGCGGGGAGGATCGGCGCGGCCGTGAGCGCTCCCCTCTTCCCTTGCGGGCTCAGGACCGGGACTCGAAGGCGCCGTTGCAGGACGGTCCTCTCCAGCACCCCAAGCCGACGTAGGAAGGCGATGTAGGCGGTGCAGCAGCCCAGGAAGACGTGCTGCCCGTTGTCCACCTCCTGGCCCGTTTCCGCATCCACGAAGGAGTAGGCGCGACCCCCCAGGAACGGCCGCTTCTCGATGAGGGTGACACGGTATCCGCTGTCCAGGAGGGAGCAGGCGGCTGCCAGGCCCGCCAGGCCCCCGCCTATCACCACGCAGTGTTGAGGCGCGCTACCGGGACGAGGCTCTGAGACCATAGCCGCAGCATGAGCAGGAGTTTTTCACGGGCTGTTAGGCTGACCCTCCCATTGAATACGTTGTACCCCCTGGCCTCGATGCGATCGAGAATCCGGCTATACATGCCCCCCAGCACTGCGGGGCAGGCACGAGAGCGCAGCGGAAGAAGGGGGATGAGGCGCTTGCCGCTCTCGAAGTAGCTCCTGGCCCGCTGGACCTGGAAACGCATCAGCTTCTCGAAGGGGGTGTTGGCCACCCCCGCCAGCAGCTCCTGCTCCTGGTAGCCGAAGCGCTCCATCTCCTCCTGAGGGAGGTAGATGCGCCCCCGTGCGGCGTCCTCCTGGATGTCTCGCAGGATGTTGGTGAGCTGCATCGCCAGCCCCAGGTCCACGGCGTACTCCAGGGCTGCCGGCTGGCGATAGCCGAAGACGTGCACGCAAATGAGGCCCACCGTTGACGCAACCCGGTAGCAATAGGTGCGAAGGTCCTGAAAGGTCTGGTAGCGGGACTGGGTCAGGTCCATCTCCACGCCCTGGACCAGCTCCTGGAAGCATTGCTGCGGGATGTGGAACGCCAGGGCTGCATCGGCCAGCGCCGTGAAGACAGGACCCTGGGGGTGGCCAGCGTAGGTCTGCTCCACGGCCAAGTGCACCCGTCCCAGCCGCAGCACCTTCTCCTCCAGGGGCAGAGGCTCGTCGGCGATGTCATCGCACAGGCGGCAGAGGGCATAGGCGGCGTACATGGCCTGGCGCTGGTGCCGGGGCAGGGTGATGAAGGCGTAGTAGAAGTTGTGTGCCTGTGCCCTCGTCACCTGCTGGCAGTGCTGGTAGGCTGCTGCAAGGGCCGCGCTGCTCATGCCTCACCTTCCACGGGCCAGTGCGTGCCCACTCCCCACCCCGCGGGTACGCCGAAGGGGTGAACCCCTCGCCCTCCTCCGGCGGGGGGTGGGCCGGCACCGACGGGCATTGTCTACAGCTCGTCCAGGATCTCCTCTTCGGGCCGCAGGGCAGGCTCCGGAGCGCCAACGATGCGGGCTGGGGCCTGCCGGGACCGGTTCACCGTGACCTGAAAGATGTCAGGGCGGGCGTAGTGGCCGGCGACATCAAGGCTCTGCTTGAGCTGGGGGATCTCCTCTAGATTGATGTCGGCGTAGAGGATACCCTCCCCCTCAAAGAAGGGCCCTGCCAGGTAGCGTCCGTCCGGGGCGATGATCGCACTCCCCCCGGTCAGAAGCACCTGGGGCCAGCGAGCCGCCTCATCCCCAAGGTCGAAGTCCCTGGGCAGCATGTCCCGCGTCAGATACCCACAGGCGGCCACAACAAAGGTCCGCCCCTCGTGTGCGTAGTGGCGGCTCGCTGTCTGCACCATCTCCCCTTCTACCGAGTCCAGTCCATAGCTGGAAGGCCAGAGGGCAGCGTGGACCTGCTCCCCCTGGGTGTAGAGGGCGTAGCGGGCCAGGGGCATCCAGTGCTCCCAGCAGATGAGCCCGCCCAGGCGTCCCACCTGCGTGGCGTGGGGGGCCAGGCCGCTGGCGTCACCGAGGCCCCACACGGTGCGCTCATGGAAGGTGGGCATGAGCTTTCGGTGCCGGCCCAGAAGGCGACCATCCCTTCCGAAGAACAGGATAGTGTTGTACAGGGTCCCCCGGCCAAACTCCGCCTCCCGCTCGTTGACCCCGATGACCAGATAGACCCCTGTGCGCCGTGCAGCGGCCCCCAGGGCGTCCGTTGCGGGGCCCGGGACCTCAACGGCATTGCGGAAAAGGCGGGCGAAGGCCCGCTGGCCGGGCTTCCACACCCGCCAGGCGGGGACACGGCTGGCCCACACCGGGTAGCCAGGCACCCAGGTCTCCGGGAACACGACGAGGGAAGCGCCGCGGGAAGCAGCCTCCTCCACCAGGCGGCACGCCTTCTCGAGGGTCGCCTCCCGGTCAAGAAACACGGGGGCGGCCTGCACCGCCGCTGCCTTGAAGGTCTCCTGCACCTCCACCAATGCCCGCCTCCTAGACCCTGCCCATCAGCCTCATTGCCCCAAAGGTTTTCAGGAAAAGCCAGACCTTCCGACCACGAGATAGGGCCGGGCGACGCCTCAGCACGTCGTAGCCCTGGCGCTGGATGGCATCCAGCACCGCTATCCCGCCGAGGGTGAACAGCTTGATATCCACTTTGACAATACCATCCACCAGGTCCACCAGCTTCAGCCCTTCCCGGAATAGGCCGCGGGTGCGCTCCACCTCGAAGGCCATGACGCGGCGGAATCCATCGTTGGCGGTGCCCTGGAGCAACTCCGCCTCGGTGAAGCCGAAGCGGTCCATGTCCTCCAGGGGGATGTAGATGCGCCCCACCGCAGAGTCCCGCTGCACGTCCTGCCAGAAGTTGGTGAGCTGGAGCGCGGTGCACGTGGCGTCAGCCAATCGCTGGCGCTCCACATCTCGATAGTCGAAGAGGTGGAGGAAGAGGCGACCTACGGGGTTGGCCGAGTGCTCGCAGTAGAAAAGCAGGTCCTCATAGGTGGGATGCCGCTTGATGGTCTGGTCCATGCGGTTGGCCTGGACCAGTTTCGAGAAAGGGGTTATGGGGATGTCGAAGGTGTTGATGGTGTCTTGGAGACTCAGCAGATAGGGGTGATGGGGTGTCCCTGTATAGCAGCGGCGCAGATCCTCTTCCCAGAGGTTCAGGAGTTGCAGGCGGTCTCCCGCCGCCTCATCGCCCAGGTCGTCCACGGTGCGGCAGAAGGCGTAGATAGCCGCGACGTGGCGGAGCTTCCCCCGCGGCAGGAGCCAGGAGCCGACGGTGAAGTTCTCATAGTGCGTCCTTGCCAGGTGAATGCACTGGGCATACGCCTCCTCCAGGGTGTATGGCTGGTGTGCCCCCGCTAGCAGCTCCATCGTCTCCCTGACCCTTCCAGGCAATGTGGGAAGGCCGTGGCCTGGAAACACCAGCAGAGCCTAGAGGCCCAGCACCTGGACCAGGACCTCTCGGGCCCTGGGCCGGTCCAGCTCCACCAGAAAGAGGCGCTGCCACCGCCCAAGCTGCACCTCTCCGTGCACAATGGGGATGGTCTCGCTGGCCCCCAGGACCAGGTGCTGGCAGTGGGCGTGCCCGTTGGGGCACTCGTCCTCCGTCATGTTCACCGTGCGGATGGAGAAGTCGTTGTGCTGGTAGTACCCGTTCCTGGCGGCGATGCGCTCCAGGAAGCGCTCCATGTCCTGGAGCAGGAGCGGCTCGTTCTCATTGATCTTGATGGCAGCAGTCGTGTGGCGGGAAAAAACGACAACAAATCCTTGCTCTACCCCCGCTTCCCGGGCCAACTCGCAGACCTGGTCGGTGATATCGATGAACTCCGGCGCTCGCGTGCTGGTGAGCTCAAGGGTGAAGGCGCGCACCTTCATCTGTCCAGCCTCTCCCTGCGTGAGTGTCTTGAGGCCCTTCATCAGTTTACTGTTCATCGCTCTCCTTTTCCACCCCCAGCCTTGTATCGGGCGAGGCGCCGTGTGCTGGGGCCTGGGCCTGCCGCAGCCCGGGCTAGTTGTCAGTGCTTTTCCGGGCCCGGCCCCCCAGGTGGCGCTGGAGCCGTCCTAGCGCCATGAGGGGCCAGTAATCCCGGTAAAGATGGTAGTTGATCATGAACCCCGCGGGCAGGTCAGCCCCCTGGTAGCCCTGTTCGCCGGGCTTCGGGGCTCGGCGCAGCCGCCGCCCAATGCCATAGCCGGGGAAGCCTGTGCCCGTGAAGGAGGGCTCGTCCCAGGAGCCGTCCCCACGCTGGGTTTGGAGGAGATACCGGGCACCCCGCTCGACCGCCGGATGTGCCCACTCCCCGGCAGCCTCCAGGGCCAGCAGGGCCCACGCTGTCTGGGACGGCGTGCTGGGCCCCTGCCCTCGTGTCGAGGGGTCAGCGTAGGAGGCGCAGGACTCGCCCCAGCCGCCGTCGGGGTTCTGGCGCACTACTACCCATTCCACGGCCTTCCGAACACGGGTGTGCCCCATGTCGTCTCCAATGGCCTCCAGTGCCGGGAGCACGGCCCCGGTGCCATAGATGTAGTTGACCCCCCATCGCCCGAACCAGCACCCATCATACTCCTGTTCGTCCCGCAGGTACTTCATGGCCTGCGCCACTGCTGTGTGCGTGATGGGATAGCCAAGCCGCCCCAGCATCTCCACCACGTGGGCCGTTACATCGGCGCTGGGAGGGTCTATGGTCTCACCAAAATCGGCAAAGGGGATCCTGGTCACAAGCAGCCGGGTGTTGTCCTTGTCAAAGGAGGCCCACCCGCCGTTCTTGCTCTGCATGCCCAGGAGCCACCGCACCCCTCGCTCCACGGCTTGCCGAGCCGCCGTCTGCTCCGGCTCGGGCAGCCTGGCCCGGTGCAGGGCGATGACCACCTCAGCCGTATCGTCCAGGTCAGGATAGCAGTCGTTCTCAAACTCAAAGGCCCAGCCCCCAGGAAGGGTCTTGGGACTCTTTACCTGCCAGTCGCCCCCCACCAGCACCTGCTCCTTCACCAGCCAGCGGGCCGCCTTCTGGATGGCGGGGTGGTCCGCCGGCAGCCCGGAGTCCTGGAGGGCAATGAGTGCCAGGCAGGTGTCCCAGACGGGGGAGATGCACGCCTGCACCCGCAGGGTATCCCCCTCATGTATGGCGAAGCCATCAAAGCCCTTGTAGCCTCGCTCCATCACCGGGTGGTCCATAGGGTAGCCCAGGGCCTTCAGCGCCAACAGGGAATAGACCCACGGAGGCTGGATGCCGCCCCAGGAGCCGTCGGCCTCCTGGTGGGCCACAATCCACGCCTCGGCCTTCCGCAGGGCACGCCTCCGCCCCGGCTTCCACGGCGAGCGCTCGTAGAGCCGGAGGAGCCTGTCAGCGACCCGGAAGAGCCCGCTCCAACCCAGCAGGCTCCCGCGGCGCGGGAGCGCGTAGTCCACCTGGTCGCGCGGGACCGGGTAGAGCTCGTCAATGGATGCCCAATCGGGCACTGCCTTTGTGGGCCGCTGGGTCAGGAGGATGAGCATGGGCACGATAGTCGCCCGCGCCCAGCTAGAGAAGTCGTAGATATTGAGGGGGAACCAGTTGGGGAGGAACATCATCTCCGGTGGAAGAGCTGGAACACCCCGCCAGTCCCACTGAGCGAAGAGGGCCAGCCAGATCCTGGTGAAGACCCGCACTCGAGGCACGCCCCCCTTGGACAGGATGAAGCCCCGGGCTTTGCTCATTGCAGGGGAATCGGGGGAGACGCCTGCAAGCTTCAGGGCGAAGTAGCACTCCACCGAGGTGCTCACGTCACCCGGCGCGCCGTAGTACTGCCCCCAGGAGCCGTCCTCCCCCTGCTTGCCGAGGATGTAGGTGGTCAGCTTGCGCCAGCGGTCCTTGTCCACAGCGTCCAGGAAATAGGAGAGCAACAGGAACTCCGCCTCCATGGTGGGGTTAGACTCAAGCTCCCCCCACCAGTACCCCTCGGGGTACTGGATGCGCAGCAGATACCCCTGGGCCCTGCGGATGGCTTCATCCAGGGCCTGTTTCAACTCCTGAGGTACTGTGGCTTGCTCTACATTCACCATAAGCTAGATTCTTTGAGAAAGGGTCTCCCGCAGACCCTTTCTCAAAGACCTCCTATTGCTTTGCGTACCCGTTGGCGATGTACCAGTCCACTGCCTTCTTCAAGGCGACCTCGATCGGCGTCTGTGGCATCCCCAGCTCCCTCACCGCTCGGGAGCATTCCACGGCCATGTAGCGCTGGGCGTGCATGACCCCTTCCAGCGGGATGAGGGGCTCTCTCCGAAGAAGGGCCCCTTCTATGGCATTGTCAACATACGCTGCCCCCAGAGCTAGCCAGGTGGGCACCCTCCACCTGGGGGGCCGCCGCCCGGTGATGTCCGCCAGCAGTTCCAGCACCTCCCGCAGCGTCATGTTGCGGTTGCCCAGGATGTACCGCTGCCCTTGTTGCCCCTTCTGGAAGGCCAGGACGTGGCCTTGCGCAACGTCTTCTACGTCCACCAGGTTCAGATGTGCGCTGATGTAAGCTGGTATACGCCCTTTCAGGAAGTCCACTATCAGCCTCCCTGTCGGGGTGGGCTTCCAGTCCCCCTGGCCCACCGGCACGGTTGGGTTCACAACCACCACATCCTGCCCCTGGGCTGCCGCGGCCAGCGCCTCCTGCTCTGCCAGGAACTTGGTGCGGCGATACGGCCCGGTGGCCTCTGTCAGTGAGCCCTGGCTGGCCTCGGTGGCCAGACCTCCCCGAGGTGGCGCACCCACCACCGCCCACGTGCTGGTGTGCACCACCCGCCGCACCCCTGCCTCCTTGGCCGCCTGCAACACGTGGCCTGTCCCCAGGACGTTTGTGTTGTAGAAGGCATTCCGGTCACGTGCCCAGAAGGCGTAGAGGGCGGCGGTGTGGAAGACCCCTTCGCACCCCCGCACTGCGGCTCTCACCGACTCCGCATCCTGCACATCACCCCAAGCCAGATCTATCCCAAGCTGCTCAATGTTTAACGTGCTGCTGCCCCTGCGCGCCAGAGCCCTGACCTGGAACCCCCCTTCTCTCAGGGCTCGAACAAGGTTCCCCCCGACGAATCCCGTGGCTCCGGTGACCAGCACCTTCATCGAGCGCGTGCTACCGGGTCTCGGGCGTCGTGCTCGAGCAACGCCCTGGCGAAAACTGCCAGGCTCTTGCGGGCTCTGGCCATGCGTCTTGCCAGGCGCACCAGGGCCGGCAGGTGTCCCGGGTGAGCGGCGAGGGTCCGCAGCGCTTTCCCCCGCGCCCCTGGCCCTGCGATGCCTTCGACGAAGTCAGGCAGGTTCTCCTGGGCAGTGTCCAGCACCGTCCTGGCCGCCAGGAAGGGGATGCCCTGTTCCCGGGCGACGGTTCCCACCCAGTAGCTTTCCATGTCCACGACCAAGGCATCGGTAAGACTGCCGAGGCGCTGCTTCTCTTCTCGGCTGGTAATGAGCATTGGGGTCGTCAGGAGATTCCCCAGCCTGTACTCTATCCCCCTCGATGTGAGCGCACCCTTTGCCAGGGAGAGGAGCTGCCCGTCCGGTTGGAGGCCAGGTCCCACCGGCACTCCCGTTGGTGTCGCCTGGGCGGGCTCAAGCACGTACAGTCCCTTGGCAAGCACGAGGTCCCCCGCGCCGAGCCCTGGGGCCAGACCTCCGGAAAACCCCAGGGAGACCAGGGCGTGGGGCCGAGCGTGTGCCAGCACGTGTGCCAGCACCTCCCGGGCGGTCCTCTGCGCCCGCTCTCGGCCCATTCCGCTCACTGCCAGGAGGACCTTCTGCCCCTGGTGTTCTCCTTGGTAAAGGACAAGGGCGTCATGGGAAGGGAGGGCGCTCCAGCGACCAGCGCCCAGGATCCCCTTCCCCTCCTCAGCCAGTGCAACCACAAAAGCGAGCATGGCAGAACCTTGTGCCCGCCCCCCCTGATCTTCGGCCTCCTCACGGCGCGTCCTTCAGGCGGGCACGCCCACCCGAACCTCCTAGCTGGCGCCCACCCCGCTCTTCTGGAGCAAGACCCCTTTGGCCATGGCGAGCATGTCCTTGGGGTTGCGTAGCGCCCCAAAGATGGTGGCCGACTCGAAGCCGCAGTGCATCATGCAGTTGGCGCAGCGGGGGTCCTTCCCCACGCCGTAGCGCTCCCACAGGCCCTCCTCAAAAAGCTCGTTGACGTTCTGGGTGTGGCCGTCGGCCAGGGGATAGCAGGGCTTCCGCCAGCCCATGATCGTGTAGGTGGGGTTGGAGTATGCGGTGCACTGGTAGTGCCGCCTGCCCCGCAGGAAGTCCAGGTACAGCGGGTTGTTGTAGAAGCGGTGTCTCTGGACCTTGTCGTCGGCCAGGAGCACCTTGAAGTACTCAATGGATTCCTGGCGCTTCAGGAACACGTCCTGGTTGGGCACAATCTGGTAGTCGTAGCCCGCCGAGAGCATGATGCCCTCGAAGCCCATGTCGGTGCAGAGCTGGAAGACCTGGTGCAGGTCCTCCACGTCGCAGCCCTTGAAGATGGTGGCATTGGAACAGACCCGATAGCCCTGCTCGATGGCAGCGGTGGCGGCGTGCATGGCCACCTTCCACACCCCCTTGCGGGCCACAGAGATGTCGTGCTTCTCCTCCATGCCGTCCAGGTGGATGACCCAGCAGAGGTACTTGGAGCGGGGAACCTTCTTCAACATCCGCTCCATCAGGATGCCGTTGGTGCAGCAGTAGACGAAGTACTTGCGGCGGACCAGCTCGTTGATGAGCTGGGGGAGCTGCGGGTACATGGTGGGCTCCCCCCCGGCGATGGAGACGATGGGCGCCCCGGAGTCCTCCACCGCCTTCAAGCACTCCTCCAGGGTGAGCATCCGGTGGATAACCGGCTCATACTCCCGGATGCGTCCGCACCCTTCGCAGGTCAGGTTGCAGGCCTCCAGGGGCTCCAGCATGGTGACCAGGGGGAAGCGTTTGCGCCCACGGAGCTTCTGCCTGGCGATGTAGAGGAACAGGCGAAGCCCCAGCCCCAGGGGCCGCTTTGGGGCCTTGCGGGCTTTGGGAAAACCGGGCGAGCCTTCACCTGGGCCCGTCCGGGTTGCGGGCGGTTGAACCTGGGTCGTAGCCAAAGGCACCCTCCTCCGTGCAGCTCCCTTGCCGGTCTTTCTACCTACCGCTGGCGGCGGATCACGAAGTCGGCAAGCTCCTCCAACTCCTGCTGGGCCCAGGGAGGGAGAGAGGCCTGCCGCGCCCAGGCAAGAGCGGCATCGTTTTTCTCCTCCGCCAGGCGCTGGGCAACGGTCCTGGCCCCCAGGTCCTCCAGGATGCCCAGCACCTCCGCCACCTCGTGCCCACCCAGCTCCTTGCGCGCATAGATCCGGGTGAGCTGCTCGTGCTGGGAACCCCTGGCCTGCCGGAGGGCATAGACGATAGGAAAGGACTTCTTCTTGCGGCGGATGTCCGCCCCGGTGGCCTTGCCGGTCACAGCCTCATCTCCCCAGATGCCCAGCACGTCATCGCGCACCTGAAATGCCAGGCCCAGCAGCCTGCCGCAGCGGCGCAGCGCCTCCACCCGCTCCTCCTCTTCCGTGCCAAGGAGGGCTCCCAGATGGGTGGCAGCCTCCATCAGGGCCCCGGTCTTCTTGCTCACCATCCCCAGGTAATCCCCTGGAGTGATATCCAGTCGCCCCTCAAACCGAAGGTCCAGGTACTGCCCTTCGATCATCTCCAGGTAGCACTGCGTGAGGATGGCTGAGGCTTGAAGGATGCGCTCAGCCGCAAAACCGCTCCATTGTAGCCCCAAGAGCGTCTGGTCTGCCAGGGCACGCATGGCGTTGCCCGCCACCAGCGCCCGTGGTTGTCCCCAGAGGCTCCACACCGTGGGACGGTGCCTGCGCTCCCGGTCGCCGTCCTGGATATCGTCGTGGATCAGGGAGAAGTTATGCACCAGCTCCAGGGCGACGGCGGCGGGCAGGGCAGCCTCGGCGCGGCCCCCCACGGCTGCGCACGCGAAGAGGCAGAGGGCGGGGCGCAACGCCTTGCCCTGGCTGGACGTGCCCGGACGGCCCTGGGGGTCCACCCAGCCCATGTGATACCGCAGCATCTCCACAAGGCCAGGTTCCCCCTGGGCGAGGCTTCGCCGCAGGGCGGGCTCCAGCAGCACCCGATAGCGGTCCAGGATGGCCGGAGCCAGGGGACCTTCCTCCCGCGGGAGCACTGAAGCTGCCAAGGCCTCTTCCCCGTCCTGTGCCGATGGCGATGGAAACACCCCGCCACCCTGGATACATAGTATAACGATGGTAATGCTAGCAAAGGCGTCTCCCCCTGTCAAGGGAAGCGGGCTGGGGCTCAGCAGGTGGTCTTTTAGTTGTCACCCTGAGCGAAGCGAAGGGTCTGGGGTAGTGGAAAGAAGCCCGGCCCCTCCAGATTCTTCGGTCGCGGAGTTTACCCTGAGTGAACCGAACGGGCCCCCTCAAGAGTGACAACGACGACACTGCCAGCAGAACTAAAAGACCCTGAGCGCTCAGCAGGTGGTCTTTACAGCACCTGAGACAGAGGCTATAATTTTCTGTTATCCGAGGCTATTGCAACACACTTCACAATCTATTGGAAAGCATCGCCCTGGGTCTGAACGATATGGTTTAGAGCCAGGGCTGGGGGACCGTGTGGCGATGCAGCGCGACAAGGAAGCAGTTGACTATGTTCTCCATATGGCACGAGAGCAGGATGTCCGGTTCATCCGTCTCTGGTTTACGGATATCCTGGGGAGCCTCAAGGGCATCGCCATCACCAGGGAGGAGCTTGAGGATGCCCTCCAGCGGGGGGTAGGGTTTGATGGCTCCTCGGTGGAGGGGTTCGCCCGCGTTGACGAGTCGGACATGGTAGCCTTCCCCGATCCAACCACCTTCCGCATCCTGCCCTGGCGCCCAAAGCAGAACGCCGTGGCCCGCATGTTCTGCGATGTCCTCACGCCGGAGGGCGAGCCCTTTCAAGGGGACCCTCGCTACATCCTCAAACGGAACCTGGAGCGGGCAACCCGCCTGGGCTATACCTACTATGTGGGGCCGGAGTTGGAGTACTTCTATTTCAAGGACTCGGAGTCCACTACCCTGCTGGATCAGGGCGGCTACTTCGACCAGATCCCTATGGACATCGCTACAGACATGCGGCGGGAGACGGTGCTGACCCTTATCGAGATGGGCATCCCGGTCAAGTACTCCCATCACGAGGCCGCCCCCAGCCAGCACGAGATTGACATCCAGCACACGGACGCCATCGCCATGGCCGATACCGTCATGACGGCGCGGCTGGTCATCAAGGAGGTGGCGCTGCGCCACAACTCCTATGCCACCTTCATGCCCAAGCCGGTCTTCGGCATCAATGGCTCGGGGATGCACATCAACGTCTCGCTTTTCAAGGGGGGCAAGAACGCTTTCTTTGACGCCCAGGACCCCGTGAAGATATCCGGCGTTGCCAGGGGCTTCCTTGCGGGGCTCCTGCGCCACGCGCCCGAGATCACCCTGGTGACGAACCAGTGGGTCAACTCCTACAAGCGCCTTGTCCCCGGCTACGAGGCCCCAGTGTATATCTCCTGGGCCAGCATCAACCGCTCGGACCTCATCCGTATCCCCGCCTACAAGCCCGGGCGCGAGGACGCCGTGCGCATTGAGTATCGTTCCCCTGACCCCGGCTGCAACCCCTACCTGGCCTTCTCGCTCGTCCTGGCGGCTGGCCTGGACGGGATCGAGAAGGAGTACCCTGTCCCGCCAACGGTGGAAGGGAACGTGTTCGAGATGTCCGAGGAGGAGCGGCGGGCGGCAGGCATCAAAACCCTCCCGGGCAGCCTTTCGGAAGCCTTGCTTCTGGCCCAGGAGAGCCCACTTGTTCGCAAAACCCTGGGGGACCACGCCTTCTACAGCCTTCTCAAGAACAAGCGGATGGAGTGGGATCACTACCGTACCCATGTAACAGACTACGAGATCAAGCGCTACCTGCCCCTGCTGTAGTTATTGTGCTTCCCGGAGTTCCGCCCAGGGAGTACTGTTTCCCCGAGAGGGCCGATGCAAGCGTGCCCAGAGGATGGAAGGGCACCCTCCGACGACGTTCAGAGGGAGGGCGGGAGCACTAGACAGGAGTGGTGTCATGCCAGAGGAGCCCATGATCCAGTTGCCGCCTCTCTACAACCCGGCTTTTGAGCGTGCCGCCTGTGGGGTTGGCTTCATCGCCGATGTCTCTGGCGCCCAGCGCCACGCTATTTTGCAGTTGGCCATCCAGGCGGTTGTCAACCTGACCCACCGCGGTGCCGTCTCCGCAGACGGCAAGTCGGGGGATGGCGCAGGCATCCTCACCCAGGTCCCCATCAAACTGATGAACCGGGAGCTGGCGCCCCGAGGCCTCCTGGTGGGCAAAGACGGCGATCTTGGGGTGGGGATGTTCTTCTTCCCCCAGGTCGCCTCCGCCCGCGAGGCATGCCTCCGCAGCGCATCCGATGCGCTGAAGGCCGAGGGGCTGGAAGTCGCAGTGTGGCGGCAGGTGCCCCTGGACACCACTGCCCTGGGGGCAAAGGCCCTCCAGACCATGCCAGACATCCGCCAGGCCCTGGTCCTGCGGCCCCCCGCGATGGCTGAGGAGGCCTTCCGCCGCGCCCTCTACCTGGCACGCAAGGGGATGGAGGCGCGGGTCCGGGAGGCAGGGGTCGCGGACTTCTACCTCCCCTCTTTCTCGAACCGGACCCTGGTGTACAAAGGCCTCCTCGTGGCGCCCCAGCTTGCCCGTCTCTACCGCGATCTGGAAGACCCCTCCTACGAGACCTGTCTTGCGGTGTTCCATCAGCGGTACAGCACCAACACCTTCCCCAACTGGTTTCTGGCCCAGCCTTTCCGCTTCCTGGGCCACAACGGGGAGATCAACACCCTCCAGGGGACCGCCAACTGGATGCGGGCCCGGGAGCCGGAGCTTGCCTCGGCAGCCTGGGGCCAGCGTGTGCGGGACCTGACGCCTGTTATCCAGCCAGGAGGAAGCGACTCGGCCCAGTTGGACAACGTGCTGGAGGCCCTGGTCCTGTCAGGCCGGGATGTGCTCCACACCGTCTGTATGCTGATCCCCGAGGCCTGGGAGAACATGCCGGACCTGGACCCCCGATGGCGCGCCTTCTACGAGTACCACGCCTGCCTCACCGAGCCATGGGATGGCCCTGCCGCTCTCGCGTTCTCCGACGGCATCCTCGCCGGCGGTGCGCTGGACCGAAACGGCCTGCGCCCCGCACGCTACAAGATCTCCCAGGACGGCATCGTCACCATGGCGTCGGAGGTCGGGGTGCTGGAACTGGATGACAAGCGTATTGTGGAGAAGGGGCGCTTGGGCCCCGGCCAGATGCTCGCCGTGGATACAGTGGCCCACCGCATCCTAAAGAACGCCGACATCAAGGATGCCTTGGCAGACCGGCGGCCCTATGGTGAGTGGGTCCGCCGCCACCTGTTCTCCCTCCCTGGGTATATCAAGCAGGTTGACGGGAGCCCGTTGCCAGAGGCGAACCCTGACCCGCAGCTTCAGCGCGTCTTCTGCTATACCTCGGAGGAGCTGAACCTCCTCCTCACTCCCCTGGTGGCGGAGGCCAAGGAGCCGGTGGGTGCCATGGGTGACGACACGCCCCTGGCGGTCCTCTCCACCAAGCCGCGCTTGCTCTACACCTACTTCAAGCAGCGATTCGCCCAGGTCACGAATCCCCCGATTGACTACCTGCGAGAGCACATCGTCATGGCCCTGCACACCTACATGGGGCCCCGCAGGAGCCTCCTGGAGGAGAGCCCAGAGCACGCCCTCCTGGTGTTCAACCCCAGCCCTGTGCTGCTGGACCACGAGCTTGAGGCCCTCCGCAACCTTCCCTCCCCGACCTTCCAGTCGGTCACCATCCCCTGCCTCTTCCCCGTTGCCCCTGGCGCGGAGGCCCTGGAGCCCGCCCTCCGAGAGGTCTGCCGCAAGGCATTGGAGGCAGTGTCCAGCGGAGCCTCCATCATCATCCTCTCCGACAAGGG
>JACQUN010000010.1 GCA_016210285.1 Chloroflexota bacterium | reverse complement strand
GTTTCTACTGACCCTAGCCCTGGCGCTCCTCTGGCGGTGGTAGGCGGCCCCGAGCGGCGCGCTTGCCAAGACAAAAAGAGGCTGTTTATAATGCCCACACCTACTGCGTAAGAAGGAGCCCGACATGCCTACCGCCTATGCCTACTTTCGCAAGCAGTTTGTGCCGCTGCCCGAAGCCAAGATCGGCATCATGACCCATGCCTTTAACTACGGTACTGCAGTATTTGAAGGCGTTCGCGGCAACTGGAACCCAGAGGCAGGCCAGATGTACCTCTTTCGCATGCGGGAGCATTTCGAGCGGTTCACCCGCTCCTGCCGCATCCTGAAGATTGATCTGCCCTACTCCGTGGATGAGTATTGCGACATAACGGCTAAGCTGGTGGAAATGTGTGGCTTTCAGGAGGACATCTACGTTCGTCCCCTGGGCTACAAGAGCGCCGAGGCGGTAGGGGTGCGCCTCCACGATCTGGAGGATGATTTCCTGCTCTTCGTCACGCCCTTCGGGCCTTATCTCGACGTGGAGGCGGGCATCCGATGCGGCACCTCGTCCTGGCGTCGCATCGACGACAACATGATCCCGGCCAGGGCCAAGGTCACCGGCCTGTATGTGAACAGCGCACTTGCCAAGACCGAAGCCATGGAGAATGGCTACGACGAAGCCATCATGCTGACCCACGACGGCCACGTGTCCGAAGGGTCCGGGGAAAACATCTTCATCATTATGAACAATAAACTGGTCACTCCCGAGGTCGCAGATAACATCCTGGTGGGCATAACCCGGGAGTCGGTGATGACGCTTGCCCGTGAGGAGCTGGGACTGGAGACGGTGGAGCGCTCCATCGACCGCTCCGAGCTATATATCGCCGACGAATGCTTCATGACTGGCACGGCGGCCCATGTGTCTCCGGTGCTGGAGGTCGACCACCGGAAGGTCGGCGACGGCAAAGTGGGGCACTACACTGCCAAGCTACAGAAGCTCTACTTCGATACGATTCGCGGCAAAATGCCCAAGTACCTCCACTGGTGCGCTCCCGTCTACTCCAAGCTGGTGAGAGCCTAGCGGCGCTGCTCTCATGGTGGTGCACCCTGAGCGCCGTACTGGCACGTTGATCGGCGCGGCGATCAGCGTGTGCGCACTAGCAGCAGCGGCCCTACTGGGCTGGCGCATCACGGAGCAACCCCTAAGTCTCTCTTCCTTCGTGAGTGGCGCAGTCGGCATCGTGCTGCTGTCCCTGGCGGCGCTCTTTGGCTACTGGACCTACGGCTGCTGGAGTCTCGCCTACTGCTTAGACCGCAACGCCCTCACCATTAGCTGGGCGGGCAACCAGCAAGTCATTCCCCTGGCCGAGGTACGCGCTCTGGTGCCCGGCCCGGCGGCTCACGCTCCCCAGGCCCTTGGCGGCGTGGAGTGGCCCGGCTACCACATCGGGAGAAGCGCCGTGGCGGGCCTGCCCGCCGTGGCGGGGTTGGATACGCCCGGCCCGGTGCTGTTCTTCTCCACCCACCTGAAGCCACAGGACCTGCTCTACGTGGTGACGCCCGCGCGAGCGTATGGGCTCTCTGTCCCCGATGCGGCAGCGTTCGCGCAAGAGTTGAAGCTGCGGCTAGGGCTGGGGCCGACAGAGCGTCTGGAGCAGGAGGTCCGTCGCTGGTTCCTCTGGGAGCTGCCGGCCTGGCAGGATCCCCGGGTGATCGGGCTGCTGGCGCTGGGGATCGTGTCTAACCTGACGCTCTTCGCTTATGCCGCCTATCTGATGCCCTCGCTGGAGGCGCTCATCGCCATGCACTACACTCCGCTGGGCGTGGTGGACCAGATCGGGCTCAAGGTGGAGCTGTTCCGGCTGCCGGCGACAGGGCTGGTGTTGCTGCTGCTCAACGGGGCGCTAGGGGTCGGCCTGCACCGGCGCGAGCATTGCGCCGCTTACCTCGCGCTAACCGGGGCAGTAGCGCTCCAGGTCATCCTCTGGGGCGCGACCCTCAAGCTGCTGGGATAAGAGGCTCCTGACTGGGGATTCAAGGGGCAGAGCCCCTTGGCGGGGGTTTAAGGGGTGTCCCCCTTCCTAATAAGCCCGAAGGGCCTCCTTGAACCCCCTTGCAGGGGGTCTGGGGGCGCAAAAGGCGAAGTCGCCTACCCCCTCACCCGCCCCCCGTACTGCTGGCGGTAATACTCCAGGAACTCCCCGGACTTCAGCGGACGCCACCACTTCGGGTGGTCGCGGTACCAGTCCACCGTCTCCGCCAGCGCCTCCTCGAAGCTGCGCTCGGGCCGCCAGCCCAGGGCCCGCAGCTTGCCGGCGTCCACAGCGTAGCGGCGGTCGTGGCCAGGCCGGTCCTGCACGTGCTGGATGAGGCTCTCGGGCTTACCCAGATGCTGCAGGATCAGGCGGGTGAGCGCGATGTTCTGCCGGTGCTCGCTGGTGCCCACGTTGTACACCTGCCCCGGCAGACCCACGTGGAGCACGAGGTCGATGG
>JACQUN010000096.1 GCA_016210285.1 Chloroflexota bacterium | reverse complement strand
GACGGTGGCCGTGGCCACCCCGTGCTGCCCGGCGCCCGTCTCAGCGATGACCCTCCGCTTGCCCATCCGCCTGGCCAGCAGGGCTTGCCCCAGGGCGTTGTTGATCTTGTGGGCGCCGGTGTGGGCCAGGTCCTCCCGCTTCAGGTAGACGCCTGCGCCTCCCCACTGGCGTGCCAGGTTGCGGGCGAGGTACAGAGGCGTTGGGCGCCCCGCATAGGTTCGTAGGCGGGTGTCCAGCTCGGTGCGAAAGGCGGGGTCCTGCCTGGCAGAGGCATAGGCCTGCTCCAGCTCCTCCAGGGCGGCCATGATGGTCTCGGGGACAAAGCGGCCGCCGTAGGGGCCGAAGCGGCCACGGGCGTCGGGGAGGGAATCGAGGGAATCGGGGTGCACCACGCGCCTCTCTTTCTTCGCTATGCTCCGCTCTCAGTCCCCAGCCGGAGTTCAAGATAGGCTTTCAACGCCACGGCTTTGTTGTGCTCCGCGTCCCTGGCGCTGTAGAGCAGGGTGATGTCCCCTCGGCGGGCAGCATCCAGGAGGGGCTTCCAGGCCGAACGCTTGCTGTCCAGCTCAGCGAGGTAGCGACGCTGGAACTCCTCCCACCGATCAGGGTCATTGCCGAACCAGCGGCGCAGGGCATCGCTGGGGGCAACGTCCCTCAGCCACCGGTCCAGGGGCAGGCTGTCCTTCTTGAACCCCCTGGGCCATACGCGGTCCACCAGGAAGCGCCTCCCGTCTTCCGGGACCAGGGGGTCATACACACGTTTGAGGCGAATCATGCAGCGAATCATGCAACTGTCTTGCGAGAGCCCTTGGCCTCAGGCCAACTCTTCCGTTGAAGACCGAAACCTGACACTGCCCATCTGTGCCCTTCCCGGTCGCGGACCTCATGCTCCCCGCAGCGGCAGCGCCACCGTCGCCTTGCCGGTCACCCGCTTCTCCCCGTCCGGGGTCTCCAGGGACACGTCCACCTCAAGGAGACCCTGGCCATCCTGCACTGTCTTGTCGGTGACCACGCCACTGAGCTTGAGGGGTTGGTTGTGGGGGACCGGCTGGCGGAAGATCACATCCAGCTTCTGGATACGCAGGGAGGGAGACCAGCCGGTGAGGAGCTGGGAGAGGAAGGCCATGCTCATGATACCGGGGATGATGGCCCCGGGAAGCCCCTCTTTGCGCGCCACCTCTTCCGAGGTGAAGCGGCTGGGCTGGCTCGAAGGCTGCCAGACGCTGACGAACTGGACGACATGCTGGTCGGTGGCAACCTTCTCCAGGGGGCCAAGCTGGTCTCCGAGCTCTGTGTCCTCAAAGAAGCGCGCCATGTCTCTTGCTCCACGGTGGATTCGGCCTGGGGTTCGGCCGTGGGGGAGCGCGTGGGGGCTGCTCTCCTGCGCTCCTACCGTACCATGAAGGACTCCCGCACCAGCGTCACGACCTCGCCCCGCTGGCTGGTGAAGGAGGTCTCCCAGACCACAAAGGCCATAGTCCCAGTCCTTCCGGTCTTCGCATAGACCTCTTTCAGCCGGGTTCGCGCCTCCAGGGTATCGCCGGCGTAGATGGGCCGCAGGGGCTCCAGCGCCTGGCCTGCGTGCATGCGGAACTTCCCGAAGTTCAGCTTCAGGTCAGGCCGGTTGAGGCCCCTGATGAAGAGGTTGCAGAGGGTGGGAGGCGCCACCAGCCCTGGGTGTCCCTGGCGCTGTGCCTCTGCCCGGTCGGTGAAGAGGGGGTTGGCCTCCCCCACGGCGCGGCATAGCCTCAGGATGGTCTCCTCAGTGACCTCGAACGTCCCCGCAGGGAACTCTCGGTTCAGCAGCGACCTATCGAACTCCACCTGCTGCTCGACCATGGCCGTCCTTTCTGGGATAAGATGGTACTGCTACTGTACAGAAGGTTGAGCAGAACGGCAAGGAGGGCAAGGTGTCCGCAAGTCGCAGGCAGGCGTGGGCCTACGCCGAGGGGGTTCTGGCCAGGCCCCGTCGAGGGCTCCCGGTGACGCTACGCCATGGAAAGGCTGGGGTCACCCTCCTCCACAACCGGCGGGTGCTGACCCGCTGCTATCCCTCAGGGACAGGGGTGAAGGCCGCCGCCCTGGTCGCTCAGGCCCTGGGGGTCGAGCTCCCGCCCGTGGGGGCATCGGTGGAGGCCGTGGTCACGACGGGCGTCCTCTTTCGGGCCATCTCTCTCTCCTCCCTGGACCTCCGGAAACCGGAGGTCTCACCCCTGGTAGAGCGGCTGCTGGAGGAGGCGGAGTTCCAGCGGCGGCGTGCGGGCACACCAGGGGTCCAGTGACTGGTGCTGGAACATGGGAGCCCTGGCAGGCTGTTGAAAAAGGGGCGATCAGAGGGGCGAAGCCCCTTTGGCGGGGGTCTGGGGACCTGCCCTGAGCCTGGCGAAGGGGTGTCCCCCCAGATACAAACTTCACCCCCTTCCTGGCCAGAGCCTGTCCTGAGCCTGGCGAAGGAAAGGGGGGAGGGGGATGGTCGAAGAGGGTTTTTCATCACCCTGCTAACAAAATCGGGTGCCGAACGTTCTAGAAAGGGGCATGGTCTGGCTCTTGCCTGCCACAGGTCGGAAGGCAATCTGCGTGCTGGGCTGGGGGGTCTGGTGTGCTCCAGCCCAGACGTACCAAGGAAAGGGGGCCGTCTGTGAGGAGTGTCTCCGAAGCCGCTCGCACCCTGATCGGCGGGCGGTTCCGTCGAAAGACCCCGTATTCCATCATCGGCCTGTTGTTGCTGGGAGCTTTGGCTGGAAGCGCATGGGTAGTGTGGGGAGACCTGGCCCATAGACGAGGCGAGCAGGATGAGAAAAGGGTGGAGGAGGCGGTTTTCCCCTCTTTTACTCTCGAGGAGTTGGGAGCAGGTGAATGGCGTGTCGGAGACCTTGTTCCGAGCCAGGGAGGTGCAACCTACACTGCCCCGGTGGTAGATGGGAAGAGCAGGGTCATATTTGACTTGAAGCTAGACGGCAAGACAGGGCAGCCCACCGCCAGAGGGGGGGAAGGGGAGCCCCGCGCAGCACCCGGCGCGCCTGTCTCCACGTCCCTGGATGCGGAGACCGCCAGGGGCATGGCTGCTGAGGTTCTGCCGGCGCTCAGCCTGGGAGGTGCCGTATCGAAAGAGGGGGGCGCTGTCCTGGAGGTGGCGCTCCGCTATGAAGCGAGGCAGGTCGCAACGGTCAGGGTCGATACTCGCACGAAGACGGTCATCCCAAGGGGCCAGAGGCTATCTTCCGAAGGGAAAGCACCCAACAGGCCCGAAGCTAGAAGAGTGAGGTGGGTGCCCAAGGGCCTGGTTCAGCCTGTGGGCTGGCTGGCGGCCATGGTGGCGGTAATCAGCACCCTGTACTACTCTTGGCGCCGTGCTCAGACCGCTATTGTCCGGGAGTCGCCGGCGGCTACCAAGTCCGTGGCCATCCAACGTCTCCGTGGGCTCCTTCGCTGGCACGAGGCGTTCGGCCTCCTGGCCCTGGGCCTGGCGGTCGTGCACCTGGTTGACTTCTGGGGTAAGCTCCAGGTCTCCACAAGCTGGCTCCTGTTCTTCATGGTGGTCACCGTAGTTCTGAGCGGGATGTTTAGAGAGGTCATGGGGCGGTATCAGGCTGTGCGGGCATATTGGAGAAGCTTCCACATCCCGTACACCGCCCTTTTCTTTGCGGTGTTGTCGGTCCATGTACTCATGAAAGTCGGCCTGCTAGGTGAAGACTAGTGTCGTGACAGGAGAACGTATTGACATATCATGGCGGATCTGTTATGCTGTGCCCCATGAGCAGACGAGCCGT
>JACQUN010000095.1 GCA_016210285.1 Chloroflexota bacterium | reverse complement strand
GGGAGATCGCCCAGGTGCGCGCGGGGGACATCGTGTACCTCACGGGGCCCATCTTCACAGCCCGGGACGGGGTGTACAAGCACATGCTGGTGGAGGGCCACGAGCCCCCCGTGGACCTGCGCCACCTTACCAACGTCAGCATGCAGTCTTCCCCCGCAGGCGCCGAGGTAGCCCCAGGCGTGTATAAGGTCTCCTCGCTCCAGGCCACTGCGGGCTTCCGGTACGCCCAGTACATGCCTGCCCTGCTGGAGCGCTTCGGGGTGAAGGCAGTTGTCGGCAAGGCGGGCATGTCGGAGAAGGTCTATCAGGAGGTCTTCAAGAAGCACGGCGCCATCTGCCTCTCCACCATGGGCTACGGGCTGGGGGCCATCTACGGAAAGGCCATCCAGGGCGTCCTGGGGGTGTACTGGGTTCAGGAGCTGGGCATCTCCGAGGCCCTGTGGGTCCTGGAGGCGAGGGATCTGGGCCCCCTGCTGGTGGAGGGGGATGCCCAGGGCAACAGCTTCTTCTCCCAGGTCAACAAGGAGATCAACCAGCACCTCAGCCAGGTCTATGAAGGGATGAAGCAGCCCATCTTCCGCCGCTTGGGTGAGGAGCAGCGCCCGCAGCGGGAGCTCTTCTAGACGCAGGGGCTGCGATGTCGCGCTGGCCGTCTTCCGCCGTGGCTCTTCTGGGCATCCTTTTCTCCTTTCTTCTTGCCTGCAACCCGGCAGCCCTTTCGCCTGCCAGTGAAACGCTCTCCCTCACGGTCCACATTGTGGATGTAGGCCAGGGGGATGGTATCCTGGTGCAGACCTCGGAAGGCAAGGCGATGGTCATTGACGGCGGCCCACGGGAATCAGGGTTCGCAGATTATCTCAAGCGGGTCGGGGTTCAGCAGGTGGACGTGCTCGTCGCCACCAACCCGGATGCTGACCACATCGGCGGTCTCATCCAGGTCGTCCGGGATCTCCCGGTCAAGGAGGTGTGGCTGAGTGGCCAGGAGCACACCACCGCCACCTTTGAGCGTTTCCTTGGTGCCATTGAGGCGTCTCGGGCCAGGGTCCGCGCCGTCCGCCGCGGCGAGACCTACCCCTTGGGCTCCCTCCAGGTGCAGGTGCTGCACCCAATTGAACCCTTCTTCTCGGGGCGCAACAACAACTCGGTGGTGATGAAGCTCAGCCTGGGGCAACAGGGCTTCCTCTTCGCCGGGGATGCCGAGAAGAAGGCTGAGGAGAGCATGCTGGAAGCGGGCCTGGAGCTGCGGGCCACGGTGCTGAAGCTGGGGCACCACGGCTCGTCCACATCCACGAGCCCGCCCTTCCTGGCAGCGGTGGGCCCCCGCATCGCCGTCTACCAGGCGGCTGCGGGCAACCAATACGGCCACCCGCACCGGGAGACCATCGCATCGCTGACCCAGGCGGGTGTTACAATCTATGGCACCGACCGTCACGGGACAATTGTCATGACCACCGACGGGAAAAACGTGCAGGTCAAGACGGAGCGGTAGGGTGGAGAAGGCAGTGGTGGACCGCATAGAGGGCAACCTGGCCGTGCTGCTGGTGAGTGAAGCGGAAGAGGAGATGATCGTTCCGCTGGCGAAACTGCCGCCAGGGATACAGGCCGGGGATTGGCTGCGCGTGGAGCGCAGGGGCGGCCAACTGCTCTCTGCCACCCTCGACCCTGAGGAAACGGAGGCACGGCGGCGACGCATCCGAGGCAAGCTGGACCGCCTCCTGGGGCGCACCGAGGAGCCGAGGCCGTGATCCTCCACCCCGGACCACGGCACTCCCAATACGATGGGGGTCGCGCCGGTTGGTGGGCGTGGCTCCTGCAGCGGGTGAGCGGCGTTGCCCTGGTAGGCTATCTGTTCCTTCACATTGGCGTCATCTCCACCTCCCTTGGCGGCGCCAGAACCTTTGACCCCGTGCTCAGGGCGCTTCAGACACCCCCCTTCGTCATCCTGGACCTGGGTCTCCTGGCGACTGTGCTCTACCACGCCCTCAACGGCTTCCGCATTCTCCTCATCGAGATGGGGGTTGGCGCCCGACAGCAGGCGGCCCTGTTCTGGGGCTGCATTGCAGTCACCGCGGTGGCTCTGGCGGTGGCGACCTACTTCAGCATCCCGCTGATCATCAGGGGCTGGGAGTAGGTTGCAGCGGATCCTGGCTGTCACTCTTGCAGTTGGCAGGACCACCCACTCTGGTTCGACAGGGCCACCGTGAGCAGACGCGGGAGACCCCGCAGCAACAGCGGGACAGTCCCATGCAGCTTTCCCAAAACGCTCCACGGCGCCGCAGCCTTCAGGCTGCGGCATAATGCCCCCGCCTGAAGGCGGGGGTAGAAGATAGGATTTTAGGATGACTTCATGCATCAATCATGTTGACGCCCGCTCGCCGCCTCGGTATACTTGCCCCTGCTGAATGGAGCTACACGAAAGGGCAAAGGCCCCAGGAGGGCGTCATGGTGGAGGCTGTTCCGAGAGACCGGTTTGTCCGGGTCAACGGGTTGCGGCTTCACTACCTGGACTGGGGCGGGCGCGGCAAGCCGGTGTTGGTGCTCCTCCACGGCCTCACCGGCCATGCCCACGCCTGGGACCCTTTCGTGCGCAGCGGGCACCCCTCTGCGGCCCAGTACCGCATCCTGGCCCTGGACCAGCGGGGGCATGGCGATAGCGACCACGCCAAGGACTACCACGTCGCCGCTTTTGCCAGCGACATCGCCGAGTTTGCCCACAAGCTGGGCCTGGAGCAGTTTGACCTGCTCGGCCACTCCCTGGGAGCCCGCAACGCCATGTCCTATGCGGGTGACGGCTGGCGCTCCCTTCGTCACCTGGTGCTGGTGGACTTCGGGCCGGAGATGGAGCGCCAGGGTGCCCTCAACGTGCGCTCCCGCACGACCGAGCAGCCCCCCGGGTTCCGGGACCTCCAGCAGGCAGTCACCTTCTTCAAGGGGGTCTATCCCACCCGCAGCCCGGAGCAGGTCGAGCAGATGGCCGGGCATGCGCTGCGCCTCAACTACGCCGGCAGGCTGGTGTGGAAGCACGACCCGGAGCTGCGGTGGATCACCGGCTCCTTCGGCCTCAGCGAGGTGCCCCACCTGTGGCAGCAGATCGCACGCGTCCGGTGCCCCACCCTTATCGTGCGCGGCGAGACAAGCGACGTGCTGGGCCGGGGGGTGATGGGGCGGATGCTGCAGGTCATGCCTGCTGCACGGGCAGTGGAGGTCAGGGGTGCAGGTCACGGCGTGCCCCAGGACCAGCCGGAGGAGTTCTGGCAGGCCGTCGAGGCCTTCCTGGCCAAGTAGCAAGGCCCTCATGAAGCAGGGCTTCGCCACCCCCACATGAAAATGTGCTTATGCCGTTCGTGGTGAGCCGGTCGAACCACGAGCGGGTTTGATGTGCCGCCCATCCTTCGACAAGCTCAGGACGAGCGGCCATTTTCTGAGCAGGCCCTCAAGGCCGAAGGACCCGGGGCGGCAACCAGAGCTCTTGCTATGCCTCCTGACAGGTCATCCCCAAAACCAACTCCTGCCCAGCATGAAGGCTGCGGCATAATGCCCTCGCCTTCAGGCTGCGGTTCCGGGGTGGATTCTGGGACAGCTCCTACGGGGCTACTGCGCTGGGCGCCGCTGGCGCCTGCTCCAGGCGGGTCTGCTCATAGCCCTTCCGCTTCGCCACCAGGCGGTAGGAGAACTCCACGCTGGCGTCGCCGCCGCGCAGCTTCACCTCAAAGCCCGTGGGGGTGCGCTGGCTGACGTAGAGCTCAGCGTCCCCGTAGGCCTGGAGGAAGACGTGGTAGGGCTCGCCCAGGCTCACCGTCTCGGCGAAGAGGGGGTCAATGGGGACCAGGGCAACCCCGCCCTGGAGCCGCCCGAAGCCGTAGTCGGTGAACCAGACCCCGGTGGACTCCTCGGTGTAGAGGGCCCTGTCCCCCCTGGAGGTGGCGACCACCGCGGACTTGGTGCCGCCCACCACGACGAGCCCGGGCTTCCCAGCCGGAACAGTGATAATGACCCCTTGGCTAGCTCCCCCGGTGCCGTCGAAACGGCCCACGTAGCCGTTGCCGCTGGTCCAAGCCCACAGCGCAGGGTTGCCGTTGCTGCCGTTGCTGATCAGGAAGATCCCTGCGGCGCCGGTGCCGCTGCTGACGCCGGACACGGCGGCACCGTTGCCGGTGGTGGAGCCGAACACGGCCGCGCCGCTGCTGTTGGTCTCGGCACGCAGCGCGGTGGCGCTGCTGCTCATGTTGTCAATCCGGAAGACCCCTGCGCTGCCAGTGCCGTTGGTCTGACCCAATAGCGCCGCGCTGCTGCTGTTGACGTTGCCGATCTGGAAAAGCCCTGCGGGGCCAGTGCCGTTGGTGAGAGCATACAGCACAGGGTTGCTGTTGGTGGCGTTCTGAATCTCGAAGTACCCTGCGCCGCCGGTGCCGGTGTTGGTGATGGAGAAGGCGTCTCCGCCGCTGGACAAGTTACTCGCGAAGGGCAACGCCAGGCCCTTGCTGGCCAGGGAGTAGGGTGCAGCGGCCAGCTCCTGGCGGGGGCTCAGGGCCGTGTAGTTGCCACTCCCCGCCGGGCAGCGCACGGAGATGTTCAGCCAGCGGCTGTCCCCCGTGAAGGCGGAGCCGCCGAAGTCCAGGGAGGTGGTGAGCAGGCCGTTGGCCACGCTCACGGCGCTCTGGGTCTGGGTGGCGCCCACCTGGGCGCCCCCCGTGGAGGCGTCGTAGAGGCTGAATTGGAGGTCGCAGGCGCCGTTGACCGGGTTGCCGCTCTGCTTCAGCACCCCCTGATAGGTGAAGGCGGTGCCCAGGGGCGCCGCCGCCGGGGCCAGGTTGCCCCGCAGGGTCTCGGGGGCGGCGGCGGGGCCCCGCGGCTGGGCCGCCAGGGCGGCGCTGGTGACCGCCAGGGCGGCCAGCAGGGCCAGGGCCAGCCCCCATCCGATGAGCCGTGTCCTTTTCATGGCGGTGCTCCTTTCGTCCTATTGTGACCTTCGCGCTCATAGCTTGTAGCGAGCAAATCATACACCCGCGGGGCAATAGGAGGTCAAGCATATCGTGCACGGCGTCACTCTAGAGCCGGCGCAACTGGCGATGTTCGTAGAGGGAGCTTGTCCAAGCCCGGACCGGCGTGGGGGCGTCCTCTTCGCAAATCGCCTGAGATACTCCCTGCTGGTGGCTCCGTGCTAGGATAGGGGGGCACTGCTCAAAATGGCCGCTCGTCCTGAGCTTGTCGAAGGATGGGCGGCACATCAAACCCGCTCATGGTTCGACAAGGCTCACCACGAGCGGGCCCAACCCCATTTTCATGTGGGGGTGGCGAAGCCCTACTTCATGAGAAACTTCTACCTGGAGCACACGGTGCTATCGCAAAACCGAGCGCGGGTGGGACCCCTGGGTTCCCTGTTCTTCGGCTGGTGGGTCGTAGCGGGCGGCTTCATCCTCCAGTTGCTGAACGCGGGTCTGATGTTCCAGGTGTTTGGCGCCTATTTCGTTCATCTCCAGAGGGAGTTTGGCTGGAGCCGAACGTTGCTCTCGGGCTCGTACTCCCTTGCCCAGTTTGAAATGGGCGTCATCGGGCCAGTGCAGGGGTGGCTCCTCGACCGGCTGGGGCCACGCACGATCTCCCGGGTGGGGGTTGTTTTGTTTGGCCTTGGGGTGATGCTCCTCAGCCTTGTTCACTCCACTCTTTTCTTCTACGCTGCGTTCTTCGTTATCGCCATCGGGTCAGCCCTCACTGGCTGGGTGACTCTGAACGTCACGGTTGCCAACTGGTTCCGCCGCAAGCGTGCGACAGCGATCGGCCTCGTTGCCACCGGCGGCAGTGTCGGCGGACTTCTGGTGCCAGCAGTAGCCTGGGCGCTCGAAGCCTTCGGCTGGCGGCACACCGCGTTGGGCTCGGGCGCCCTCATTCTGCTCATCGGGGTGCCCTTGGCGCAGCTTATGCGGAAGAGGCCTGAGGACTACGGCCTGGCCCCGGATGGACAGAAGAGCCAGATGCCGACAAGGGCCAGCGGCTCACGAGCCCAACACCCGATGCGCCCACGAGACGAGAGTGCGACCGATTTCACGACCTGGGAGGCGTTGCGCTCCCCAGCCTTCTGGTACATCGGACTGGGGCACAGCTTCGCGGTGCTCGTGGTCTCAGCAGTCAACGTGCACCTCATCGCACACCTTGTGGAGCGGCTGCACCTCTCGTTGCAGCTAGCGAGCACGATGATGGCGATTATGACGCTGTTCACCATTGTGGGGCAGGTCGGCGGTGGGCTCATTGGCGACCGGGTAGAGAAACGCTTCATCGCTGCGCTGGCCATGGGAGGGCATGTTCTGGGTGTGCTGGCCCTGGCCTTCGCCTCCTCCATGGCGTGGGTGCTGGCGTTCGCCTTCCTGCACGGGCTGGCCTGGGGCACACGTGGCCCACTGATGAGCGCCATCCGCGCAGACTACTTCGGCAGGAGCTCTCTTGGCACCATTATGGGGTTCTCATCGCTGGTGGTCATGTTCGGCTCGGTGGCGGGGCCTCTGTTGGCTGGATTCCTGGCAGACAAGACGGGCGACTATCGGCTAGGGTTCAGCATCCTGGCGGGTTTGGGCGCGCTGGCCACCCTCTTCTTCCTTCTGGCCCGCAAGCCTGCACGGCCAGGGCGGGCTGAGCTGATGCCCCCGACTGACCTGGTCAGCCGATGACGTGGCCCGCAGGGGTGCCACGCGGCTCTGCTGGCAGTTGGGGCGAAATGACCAACATGCCAGGACCGACATGCCAGGATAGCTGCTGACCGCAGAGCCCCAGAGGCGGTATAATCAGGCTGTCTGCGACGCCTTCAGCCGAGGAGCTTGAGCGCCCTGAGTCTTCGGTCCCAAAGTGTCCCAGTTTCGCCGAAACCCACCAGCCTATGAGAGGGAGGTCATGAGTACACCTGCCGACTTTCGCCTGCCCGCCGGGGTGCAACCCGTGCGATACCGCATAACTCTGGCCCCAGACCTTCAGAAGTTCACCTTCCAGGGCCAGGAGAGCATTGAGGTCCAGGTGGCAGAGCCAACGGCCCAGATCACCGTTAACGCCGCTGAGCTTCAGATCTCAGCCGCCCATCTCACGCTGGCCGATGGCGCCAGGCTGCCCGCCAGGACAATCACCCTGGACAAGGCCGCTGAAACCGCCACCTTCCACTTTGACCGGACCATTACCCCGGGGGCTGCAACCCTCGATGTCACCTTTCAGGGGGTTCTGAACGACCAGCTCCGGGGGTTCTACCGCAGCAGGTACACCTCGCCCGACGGCCAGGAGCACTACCTTGCCACGACGCAGTTCGAGGCCACGGATGCGCGTCGTGCCTTCCCGTGCTGGGATGAGCCTGCCCTCAAAGCCGAGTTTCGGGTGACGCTTGTCGTCCCCGCGGGGCTGGCCGCCATCTCCAACATGCCCGTGGAGCAGGAGGTGTCCCTGGAGGACGGGACCAGGGCTTTGCACTTCGCCACCAGCCCCAGGATGTCCACGTATCTCCTGGCGCTCGTCGTGGGGGACCTGGCTTCGGTGGAGGCGACGGCGCCTGGTGGGACCCTGGCCAGGGTATGGGCCACCCGTGGGAAGGAGGAGCAGGGGCGCTTCGCCCTGGAGAACGCAGTGCGGCTTCTGGGGTTCTTCAACCAGTACTTTGGCATTCCCTACCCTCTGCCCAAGCTGGACCACATCGCCATCCCCGACTTTGAATCTGGAGCCATGGAGAACTGGGGAGCCATCACCTATCGTGAGACGGCCCTCCTCTTCGACCCCGAGACCTCTGCGGCCAGCACACGCCAGCGTATCGTCGAGGTGGTGGCCCACGAGATGGCCCACATGTGGTTTGGCGACCTGGTCACCATGGAGTGGTGGGACGACCTGTGGCTCAACGAGAGCTTCGCCTCATGGATGGGCAACAAGGCGGTGGATGCCCTGTACCCCGAGTGGCAGATGTGGGCCCAGTTCGTCGCCCAGAACACGAACGCCGGGCTGGCCCTGGATGGCCTGCGTAACTCCCATCCCATCGAGGCCAGGGTTCGCAACGCAGGGGAAATCCGCGAGCTCTTTGACGCCATCAGCTATAACAAGGGAGCCGCGGTCCTGTGGATGCTGGAGGGGTTTCTCGGTGCGGAGACCTGTCGGCGAGGGATCAACCTTTATCTCTCTGCCCACCAGTACCGAAATGCCCGCACGGAGCACCTGTGGCGCGCCCTGGAGGAGGCTTCTGGGAAACCGGTGGCTTCCATCATGGAGCGCTGGACTCAGCAGATGGGCTACCCCCTCATTCACGCAGCGGTGCGGCGACGGGGCGCAGCAGCCCAGGTGCACCTCTCCCAGCAGCAGTTCCTCTACGAGCACCTGCTGGGGAAAGGCCAGGAAGAGCAGCGCCTGTGGAAGGTGCCGGTCAGCATCCTCCGTGCCGGGACGCCCGGGAAGGCTGAGGCCCTGTTGGAAAGCCAGGAGCTGGTGGTGCCCCTGGGAAGGGGCAACGGCCCCCTCGATAAGGACTGGGTCAAGGTCAATGAGGGGCAAACGGGGTTCTACCGGGTGAACTACCAACCACGAGAGTGGGACCGCTTGCACGCTGCTGTCGAGGCCCTGGAGCTGCCCGCCAGCGATCGATTGGGGCTTCAGGATGACGCCTATGCCCTCGTGCGCGCGGGGTTTGTTCCTGCTACCCGCTTCCTCTCCCTGGTCACGGCCTATGTCAACGAATCGGACGCCTCGGTGTGGTTGGACCTCTCAGCCAGTCTCCGTGGGCTGGAGGGTCTGCTTTCCGACGAGCCGTATCACCTCCAATTCGTGACCTTTGCCAGGGATCTCTATCGGCAGATTGTCCCGAGGGTGGGGTGGGACCCCAGGCCCGGTGAAGGGCTGCTGGACGCGCTCCTGCGCAGCACTGTTCTGGGCCAGTCGGGGCACTTCGGCAACACCCAGGTAGTGCAGGAAGCCCTGCGCCGCTTTGACCGCTTCCTTGAAGACCCGTCTTCGCTCATCCCTGACCTTCGCGCCGTAGTCTTCAGCCTGGTGGCCCAGCAGGGGGGCCGGAGACTCTACGATACCCTGTGGGACCGGGAGCGGCGGGCCTCTTCACACGAGGAGAAGATGCGGTTTCTGGGAGCGCTCACCCGTTTCCCTGATCCGGGGTTGCTTCAAGAGACCCTGGAGCGTTCCCTGTCCATTGATGTGAGGTCACAAGACGCGGTGTTTGTGGTGACGGGGGTGGCGGCCAACCGGTTGGGTCGGGGTCTGGCGTGGGAGTTCGTCAAGGCCAACTGGGGTGAGTTTGACCGCCGCTACGGGGCCGGCGGTTTCGCTATTATGCGCCTGATCTCGCTCACGGGTGGGTTCACCACGCGTGATCGCGCCCGCGAGGTAGAGGAGTTCTTCTGGGATCACCCTGTTCCCGCAGCCCACCGGACGGTCCAGCAGTCCCTTGAACGCATCCGGCTCAATGTGGCGTGGCTAGGGCGCAACCGCAGGGATCTGGGTCGGTGGCTTGCCGCATCTCGATAGTGCCCAAACCGCATACGACCCCGGCCAGGGGCCTGCGCGCCTTGCTCCCCCTCACAAAGGTATGGTAGCCTGTACGGAAACAACGGGGAGCCATGCGCAGCGTCTCTGTGCTGCCCAGCCCCTTCCCCCGAAGCCCTGACAGGAGTGTGGTGCCCATGCCTCGACTCCGCTTCCCAGTGCCACCCGGGGTCCAGGGCCGGTGCTTGCTGGGCATCTTCGCGCACCCGGACGACGAGAGTTGGGGCATGGGAGGAACCCTGGTGAAGTACAGCTCCCAGGGGGTGTATGTCGCGCTCCTCTGCGCCACCCGCGGCGAGGCAGGGGAGATCGCTGACCCGTCGCTGGCAACCAGGGAAGAATTGGGGCAGGTTCGGGCGGGGGAGCTCCGCCGTGCTGCTCGGGTCCTTGGGGTCCGCCACCTTCGGTTCCTGGGCGTGATTGATGGCCAGGCCCAGTATTGGGACATCGAGCGGACACGGGAGCAGGTGGTCCGGGCGATTCGGGAGCTCCGGCCCCAGGTGGTGGTGACCTTTGGGCCCGATGGGGCGACCGGGCACCAGGACCACATCATGACCTTTCGCCTGGCTACCGAGGCGTTCATCCTGGCGTCCGACCTGACCCGCTACCCCCACCACCTGGACCAGCTTGGACTCCAGGCCCACCAGCCGCAGCGGCTGTACTACTGCGCAGGGATGCCCGAGAAAACCTATCCCCAGATGGAGGAGGGTCTGAAGGCCCTGGGCGTCAGCCCTGATGAGTTCCTGGACGACTTCAAGGACTTCATCGTCCCGGACGGGGCGGTTTCAGCGGCAGTGGATGTCTCCTCGGCGGTGGAGAAGAAGCTGAAGGCTCTAAGGTGCCACCGCACACAACTGCCTCCGGGCAACATCCTGGAGCAGCTTCCCGCCCCGGCCCTCCGCGTGCTGTTCCAGCGGGAGTTCTTCTATCAGGCTCACCCCAAGGTTCAGCCGCCTGTGCCGTACACGGATGACCTCTTTGAGGGAGTGGTGGAGCCTTTCACACCAGAGAAGGGGTGAGGAACCGCTCAGCGGCACTCTTGCGTCCCGCAGGAGAGAGCAAACACAGACCGCCATCTCACGGGGGCATGGGCATGGAAGGAAACGAGGGGGGTGTCTAGTTGCGGCTGAGCTTCCCGAGGGGGCCGGAACGCCAGAGCTTTCGCTTGACCCGTTCCGTCTCTCGCCTCAGCAACACCATCTCTTGCTGAAGCCGCTCGGAAGGGGTTGGGGCTTCCAGCAGTTGCTGTCGTAGAGGCGGGTCCCCTCGCAGGGCACTGGCGATGAGGTAGGAGAGGGACAGTGGCTCTGCGGCAAGGGCAAGCCCTCGGATCCAGCCCCCCTGGATGCCCATGAGACTCCGCACATACTCCTCGAAGAGGGTCTTCGCTTCCTGGAGGAGCTCTGGCGCCACCATCAGGGCGTGCTCATCCTCCAGCACCTCCACTTGCGCCCGCAGGTAGGGCTCCTGCTCCAGGATCTCCTGGATGCGGAAGCGCCGCAGCCCAACGGCGGAAAGGTACATCCGCCCGTCGTCCATGCGGTTCACGTCTACCACCCTGGCTGTGGTGCCCACGGCGTACGGGATGGCTGGTTCCCCTACCTCTGCCCCCTTTCGGATGAGCACAACCCCAAACAGCCTGTCCCCTTCCAGCACCTGGGACATCATCAGCTTGTAGCGCTCCTCGAACACGTGGAGAGGGATGCTTGTGTCGGGGAACAGAACCGCGTTCAGGGGGAAAAGAGGAAGCTCCCGCTGCTCAGTGGTCATCTCCACCTCCCTGGGCCCTTGAGAAGAGTATACCCCTGTCAGCATTTCCTGGATAGGGTGAGCGCTGGTTCCCGCCAGGTACGAAGGTAACCCCTGCGTGCTACAATGCCTTGCAACTCTTGGAGTGGGGGGGACGATGCTTGTGGACGTGCACCAGGCGGTGGCTGAGCTTCAGGAGGAGATGGTCTTCCTGCGGCGGGACCTGCACATGCATCCTGAGGTGGCTTTCAAGGAAGAGCGGACGGCAGCGCTGGTTGCGGAGCGCCTGCGGGCTCTGGGCATCCCTGTCCGGACCGGGGTGGGTGGCACCGGGGTGGTGGCGGTGCTGGAAGGCGGCGGCCCTGGTCCGACCCTGATGCTGCGGGCGGACATGGACGCCCTGCCCATCACGGAGGAGGAGCCAAGGCCGTACGGATCCCTCAACAAAGGGAGTATGCACGCCTGAGGGCACGACGGCCACACGGCGGTCGCCGTGATGGTGGCCTCCCTGCTGGCCCGCCATCGGCAGGACCTGCACGGGCGGGTGAAGCTTGTCTTTCAGCCTGCCGAGGAGACCATGTCGGGGGCCCGCCGGATGATCCAGGAGGGGGCTATGCAGGACCCCCGTCCTGACCGCGTCATCGGCTTCCATCTCTTCAACGGGCTCCCGGTGGGGAAGGTCGGGGTCCGCGACGGGGCTATCTTCGCCAGCGCCGATGAGATCAAGGTGGTGGTCAAAGGGAAGAGCGCCCACGGCGCCCTGCCCCATCTTTCGGTGGACGCTATTGCAGCAGCATCCCAGGCTGTCACCGCCCTCCAGACCCTGGTGAGCCGAGAGGTGTCTCCCGGCACGGCAGCGGTGGTCAGCTTCGGCACCATTCGCGGGGGCACCGCCTTCAACATCATCGCGGGTGAGGTGGAGCTCACGGGGACAGTGCGCACGTTTGATGAGGGGCTTCGGAGCTTCCTTCTCGGACGGATTCAGGAGGTCTTCCAAGGCGTGGCGGCGGCCATGCGCGCCGAGGCCGAGCTGGTGCACGTCAACGGCTGCCCGCCGGTCGTCAATGACCCGCAGGCAACTGCCTTCGTGAGGAGGGCCGCCGAGGCCGTGGTGGGAAAGGGGAACGTCCTGGAGGTGGAGCCGACGACGGTGGGGGATGATATGGCCCTCTTCCTGCGGGAGGCTCCCGGCTGCTACTTCCTGGTGGGCTCCGCCAACCCCGGCCGGGCCCTGGGGGGCGCGCACCACAGCGCCACCTTTGACTTCGACGAGGCGGCTCTGGGCATCGGGGCGGAGGTCGTGGCCCGCTGCGCCCTGGAGTACCTCAGATAGCCACGAGATGTCTGAGACAGGCAGGGGGCTGCGGAGAAGCTATGAGGGTGACGGCAGGGTGGGGTGAAATCCGCTGGGGGGTCAGCTCACGTATCTATTATGAGAAGAGCAAGCAAAAGCCCGCCATGCCCATCCATCTGCTGGGCAGGGTGAGGGGAGGGGTTGATGATGAGGAGATTGGCGGCCTTCCTGACCGAGCCGCGCTATCAAAGGTTCCACGTCCTGGTCATCGCAGCGGCGCTCCTGGGCCACCTCCTTCTCCACTACGCTACCTACGTTCCCGCCTTGAGGGAGCCCATGAGCCGGCTCCCCTACCTGCGCCTCCACGTCCTCCACGAGGCGGAGTTCCTGCTGCTGATCGTCTACGCTGGGCTGGTGTTCAGATTGAAGGGTGGCCTGGCCGCCGTGGCCATTACGGCCATTACCTCCGTCCCGTTCCTCCTGACCCCGTTTATCTTTGGGCGAGAGCCGCGCCCTGGGGAGCTCAGGGACTTGGCCGTCCAGGTGGGCGCTATCCTGGTCATGGGCGCCATCATCTCGGTGCTCTATGAGGTGGTAGCCAGGGAGCGAGAGGGTCGCCTGGGGCTGGCAGCCCGGCTGGCGGAGGCCAACCTTCGCTTGCGCACCAAGAACGAGGAGCTGGAGCAGGCGGTGCAGCGCCTGGAGCAGGCCCACCGGCAGCTTATGGTTCTGAACCACTCCATCCAGGGTCGCCTGAACCGGCTGTACGAGGGGCTCCAGCAGGGGACTGAAGAGGAGGGGCGTCTCCTGGAGACCCTTCCCCCTTCTCTGGCTCGGGAACGTTTTGCGCGTTTCCTCCGCCGGGTAGAAGAGGTGGTGGCGCCGGCCTCCGTGGGGCTCGGCCCCGGGGAGGGAGCTCGCCAGACTGGGTGAGGGCGCACCCTAGCAGGCCGTTGAAAAAGGGGTGATTCAGAGGGGCGAAGCCCCTTTGACAGGGGTCTGGGGGTGTCCCCCAGATACAATTTACCCCCCCTTCCTGGCCAGGAAGGGGGCAGGGGGATGGTCGAAAAGGGTTTTTCATCACCCTGCTAGACCACTGCGGACGTACCGCCATCAATGTTCACCGCCACGCCGGTGACGTAGCTGGCCCGCTCTGAGCACAGAAACGTGATGACATCGGCGGCCTCCAGGGCCTCCCCGACCCGCCCCAGGGGAACGCGGCCCTTGGCCATCTGGGCGTAGTACTCCTCGAGGCCAAGGGTGGGCTGCTGGGCGTGGGAGCGCTGGTAGCGGCGCTCGTGCTGCCCGCTCTTGATAAGCCCGATGCACACGGTGTTCACCAGGATGTTGTGCTCGGCGTAGTCCTTGGAGAGGGCCTTGGTCAGGGCGATCCCTGCCGCTCGGCTCACGGAGGTCGGGAGTGAGCGGGAGCCGGGGGCCTTCCCGCCCAGGTTGGTGACGTTGACGATGCGTCCCCACCGCTGGGCCTTCATGTAGGGCAGCACCTCTCGGGTGCACCGGATGGCGGCGAAGACCTTCAACTCGAAATCCGCCTGCCACCCCTCTTCGGAGACCTCCTCGAAGAGCGAGGCGGCAGAGGTGCCGGCGTTGTTGACGAGGATATCAATGCGGCCCCAGTGCTCCGCCACAGAACGCACCATCCGCTTGATGTCCTCCGCGTTAGCGACGTCGGCCACCACCGGCAAGACCTCTCCTTCTGTGGCCCTCCGGATCTCCTCGGCGGCCTGGTCGAGCACGTCGGTGCGTCGAGCGCAGATGGCGACCCTCCCGCCCTCCTGGGCCATGCGGAGGCCCGTGGCCTTGCCGATGCCCTCGCTTCCCCCTGTGATGAGAGCAACCTTCCCGCGAAGACCCAGCTCCATAGGGACCTCCTGCCTCTGGATGTTTGCAGCGATTATATGCGCCAGCCGCTGGGCTCACAAGGGCGGCGTGCCGAGGTCTGGACGCTCTCTGCCCCACAGAGGATTGCCCTCCCTTGCCAGGCGGCATACAATAGGCCCAGCAGCGGGAGGGAAGGCGTGGACCGCATCGAGGACCTCAAGAGGAGATACGAAGGGCTGGAATGGAAAGGCTCCGTTCTTGGCGAGGAGGCCATAGACTCAGGATGCCTTCTGGCTTTCGAGTACGAGTACCCCGCGTCTGACGCCGAGGTATCCATTGACACCGACGAGTTCACGGCCGTCTGCCCCTGGACGGGCCTCCCCGACTTCGGCGCACTCCACATCCGCTACGTCCCCTACCGGCTCTGCATTGAGCTGAAGTCACTGAAGTACTACCTGCTCTCCTACCGCAGCGTCGGCACTGTCCAGGAGCACGCCGCCAACCGCATTCTGAAGGATCTGATAGCCGCCTGCCGCCCCAAGCGCATGTCCGTCACCCTGGACTACCTGGTGCGAGGGGGCATCCACACTGCGGTCACCGTCAGCTATCAGGCCCCGGAGGTATAAGGATTCAGGCAGGGTCCCCTACTCCCCTGACGCCGGCTAGACATCCGGGCGCCAGGGCACCTCAAAGATGTGCTGCCGCTCCTTGAACCCCTTGAGACGACGCCAGCCGCGCTCGACGCACCGTATCTGGGAGACGCCTGCGATGAGCTCCCGGAACAACCCCGACACCAGGATCTCCCCCCCCACGGCCTGGTGCATCACCCGGGAGGCCAGGTTCACAGCGCTGCCAAGGAACTCCTCGCCCTTCAACACCTCCCCTGCGTGAATCCCGATGCGTACCTTCAACGGCTGATGCGCGTGCTGGGCGTTGTAGGCGTCGAAGGCCCGCTGAACCGCTTGTGCACACTCCGCGGCCCGGCGGGCGCTGGGAAACACCAGGAGAAACCCATCCCCCAGGGTTTTCATCTCGATGCCCCCGTAGCGGGCCACCTGCTCGCGAACCATGTGGTTGTGGAGCAGGAGCAACTGTTGGGCCTCCTCATCGCCCAGGGTAGTGAAGAGTGCCGTTGACCCTTCCAGGTCGGTGAACAGGATGCTGACAATGCCTTCTGGCGACGCCTGCTGCTGGGCGATGGCGCGCTCTGCGTCGGTAACCGTGAAGTGCGCACCTTCCCTCTCCGCGAGCTCCGCGAGGGTGGGGGTCTCACGCGCTGCGGCGGCCCCTGGCAGAAGCCTCAGCACCGCGAGGGGTTTTGGAGACCCAGCTAGCCAACGAAGCAGAAGGGGGCGGTACGGGGTATTGGCAACACGCAGCCATCCTTCAATCCCGGCCCGTGCTGAGGGCGGCACGGCTTCCAGGAAACCAGCCTCCTGCTCGCTCCTCTGGCCTCCCTCCTTGGGCGATGCCCCGGGGCTCGCCAGCTCGGTGCGGATCCACGCCCCGAAGGCCCTGGAGGCCACCGCGTACCCGTCCTGGACCTGGGTGAGGAGGGCTCGGTGCAGAAGCCCCGGGGCGATGGCGCTGGCGCCACGATACCACGCGTCCAGTTGCTCGCCCGTCCATCCGCGAAGTGGAGCCCCCGACTCCGCCTCCTGAAGCGCGAGGATAGCCAGCACAATCTGCTCGTCCATGCTGGAAGGCTCCCAGTAGGCAGCAAAGTGAGGCGAGGCCTCCTCTGCCAGACGATCCCGCAGAAGGCGAAGGCTATCCTCTTCTGACATCCCCTGGTGACACGCCTCAAAAAGGGTGTAGAAAGCCATCTGAAGGAAGAAGGGCTGCCGACCTGCCAAGCCCACCGCGTATTCAACCACTCGATCCGAAAAAGCAACGTCGGTCCCGTGCAGAGAAGCATGGAGCAACTCGTGCACGTCCTCCATTGAGAAAGGCTGGAGATGGATGTTCGCGAAGATGTTGAAAAAGCGGGAGCTGCGGACCTCCTGGGATTGGCAGATCTCCACCAGGTTCCTTCGGCTGCAGGTAACCAGCGCTAGATTGTGGTGGATGGCGAGGGCGCGCAGGGCATAGTAGAAATCCGGCCCGAAGTTCTCATTGGCCCCCAGGTTCTCAAACTCGTCCAGCAGGAGGATGATGTGCAACCCCGCCCTGTCCACCTGCTCCAGGATGTCAGCAAGATGATAGGCGTCAATGGACTCCAGTTGACTGGCCCGCTGCACCGCCTCCCGCATTTCTGGCTCCCGGAGCCTGGCGAGCAGCCGGCGCAGCATATGCTGGAACAGCCGTGTGGATGTAGTGGTCGGCGTGACCATCTCCAGGTCAAGGTACACGAAGATGTACTGCTCGGGCGTAAGCCCTTGCTGGCGCATAACATCGGGGTGGGAAAGGTAGTAGAGCAGGGACGTCTTGCCGGCGCGGCGCTCCCCCACCACCGAGGTGCTTTCACCCTCGGGGTTGCGCAGGCGGTTGAATATCTGCGCAACCTCCTGCCTCCGGCCAAAGAACCGCTGGGGGACCGTGACCGGGTTCCCGTAGGTAAAGGGGTTCACCACTGCATTCCCCTCCCAAGGCAGACCCAGGTCGTCGTGAGCCAGCGCCTGAGCCAGCGGCTAAAGCGCCGCGCCCTGGGGCAGCTCCCAGAACAGCCCCAAAGGGGGCTGGCATAGGCCCCTACTCCAACACAGGACACTGCTGGCCCAACCAGGGCAGGAGCCGCCGCAGCTCCTGGGCTGCCTCCTCCACAGCCACGGCTCCCGCCTGTATGAAGTCTTGGACCTTGCTGGTGTCATACCAGCTCCAGGTGGCAAAGCGGGGCCGAATGCTGAGGTCTGCTCCGAGTGTGGACTGGGTTGCGATCTCAGCAGCCATTGCGGCGAAGGCGTTCACCGAAGTGCTCAGAAGGTTGGGGAACCGCTTCGTCTCCCCCGTGCGCTCCGGCGGAACCTCTGGCAGAAGCCCTTGCTCCTGCCAGAGGGCTATGTCTTGCTTCGTACAGTTGGTGTTCAAGGCGATGATCAGGTCAGCTCCCATCCGGCGGAGGGTCGCACAGGGCACCGGTTCCATAAGGCTGCCATCCACCAGGAACCCACCTTGATGACGCATTGGCGGAAAGATCACAGGAACGGAGCAGCTCGCTACCACTGCCGGCCACAGCAGCCCATCCTGGAGCACGACGCTGTGCCCGCCCGACGTATCGGCAGCCACCGCCGAGAAGGGGACAATGGTATCGGCGAAGGAGTTGTCGCCCAGCAGACGATGCACCAGCCGTTGAAGGCCACGCCCCCAGAGCAGCGATCTGCGCGGCAGGGCAGGGAGAAACACCTGGCGAAGCTGCCAGGAGCGGAGCAGGTGCTGTGTCGCCCCCAGCAGAGCATCGGGCTTGTTGCCCAGGGCCCACAGGCTGCCGACCAAGGCCCCTGCGCTGGTGCCAGCGCAGTAGTCCACGGGAAGCCCCAGGGCTTCCAACCCTTGCAGGACCCGCAACTGCGCGACTGCGCGGGCCCCCCCAGAAGCGAAGGCTAACCCGATGGTCTTCTCACAGCAGTGCCGCGCAGCCTCCAGGCAGGACGCCCACAAGGGGCCCCGCTCCCACGGAACCTGGAGGTTCTCCGTCTGCGTCCGGGAGCCGTCAACGGAAACCACCCCCACCACCCTGCCACCCAGGAGGTTTTCCCACCTCTTTCGCACCCCCTGCGAGGGCCTGGGGCCCGCCGGGGACACCACAAGCCACAGCACCTTCTCCGCGGGCAAACTCAGGCCCTCCCTCAGGCGCTGGGCATAGCGTCCGTGGTTGGTCAGATACGAAGTATCCTCCACGACCCAGAGCACCTTGGCAATGCGCTTCAGCAGGTCAGGGTGGACCCCCTGCCAAAGGCTGGAAAAGGTATCGGGGGCAAGGCCCAGCGTGTTGACCACCGTGTACTCTGCCTGCCGCAGCCCTCTGTCCATCGCCAGAACCAGTGGCTCCATGTCCTCACTTTGGATGAGCTCCCCCTGCCACGTGGTTGGAGCAACGGATAGGACCCGCTCCGAAGGTGACACCCCATCGCCTGGTGGGGAGCTCCCTGCCGGAGAGGCGAGAAAACGGTCCAAGGAGAGGGTGTGGGGCAGGCCGGGGACTCCTGGGACCGGAGGCATCAGGTTCAGCAACAGGGTGGGTTTCCCACCAATCGCCGCCAGGGCCAGGGCCAAGTGAGTGGCCAGCCATTGGGCAGCGGGAAGAGGTAACGAACCCATCAGGGCAAAGATCTGGCCTGGCCTTTGGACGACGGCCTTGTTCGTCTGGTGAAGCCGCTGGGACAAGATGCGATTGGCGTTCAGCAACACCGTTGGCGACGCCCTGGTCAGGACGAGGAAGTCCTGGCCCGACATGCTCAGGAGTTTGAGCGGGGTCAGGGCTCTCGCCGTTGCCGACCGTGGCTCTCCTGTCAGGATGCTCATCTCCCCGACGCAACCGCCACTCCCCACCGTGCCGATCTGAGTCGGCTGGCCCTCCTGGGGCCCAAGGTAAATGCCTATCACACCCGACTCTACGATGTACAGGTGGTCACCAGGCTCTCCCTCGCGGAAGAGGATTGCCCCCTCGGAGAACTCCTGGGGTATGAGATGAGCGGCGAGCTCCCCCAGTTCGCGGGGGGTGAGCCCCGAAAACAAGGAGTTCTTCTCCAGGCTAAGCTGCTGAAGGTCCATGCGCGCCCCCGGCGGGACCCAAAGCCACTCCCCGGCCCTCCTATGTGAGACTCAGGCCTCTGTAGTATAGCCCCCCTCTGGTACGGGGACTAGCCCCATCAGGAGCACGGGGGCGGTCCCAGGCGAAACACTCCCTGACCCATCCTCGGCCGGGGCTTCTTTTTTGGGGCCTCGGTGCGTACAATCAGGGGCGAACCAAGCAAGGAGGGGGAACATGCTCTTCGAAGCAGAGAGCGGGAGCTTTGCCCTGGCGACCACCGGGGACTCCATGATCACGCGGAAGATGTCGGTGTTCCGGGAGGACCGCTTCCTGGCCCTGGTCAAGCTCCTGCGCGGAGCCGACGTCGCCTACACCAACCTGGAGATGCTGTTTCATCAGTGGGAGGGCACCCCCGCCGTCACAGGCGGGACCTACACCGCCTCCCACCCCTCCAACCTGGAGGAGCTGAAGTGGATGGGCTTCAAGATAGTCTCCTGCGCCAACAACCACGCCTACGACTGGGGCGAGGTGGGGCTGCTGACCACCATCGCCAATCTGGACAAGGCGGGCCTGGTCCACTGCGGCACCGGTCGCAATCTGGCCGAGGCTCGGGCGCCGGCCTATCTTGATACCCCGAGAGGCCGGGTGGCGCTCCTCTCCGTGACATCCACCATCATGGAGCAGGGCCGTGCCGCAGACCAGCGCTCCGACATGCACGGCCGGCCCGGGGTCAGCGCCCTGGGCCACCAGGTGACCTACAGCGTGGACCGCAGGGCCCTGGAGGACCTGCGGCGCGTCAGCACAGCGTTGGGCTTTGAGGAGGAGAAGGAGTACCGCCGGCGTTTCGGCTTCGCGGGGCCTCAGCCCCAGGAAGGCGACACCGAGCTCTACTTCCTGGACCGCAAGTTTGCGCTGGGGGAGGAGTTTGGAGTTCGCACTGGCCCAAACCAGCGTGACATGCAAGACATCCTCCGATGGGTGCGGGAAGCCCGCCGCATGGCCGACTGGGTGGTGCTCAGCCTCCACAACCATGAGAGCGGCCGCACCCGCTGGGACCCCGCCGACTTCGTGGTACAGTTCGCCCACCGCTGCATTGACGAGGGGGTGGACATCTTCGCTGGGCACGGCCCCCACCACCTGCGGGGGATTGAGATCTACAAGGGGAAGCCTATCTACTACAGCCTGGGGCACCTCATCTTCCAGAATGAGACCATCCACCGGATCCCCCAGGACGCCTATACCCGCTTCGGCCTGGGGTATGACAACACCCCGGCTGACTTCTTTGAGGCCCGGAGCGGTACAACGGAGAACCCGAAAGGGTTTGCTGCCGACCCCATCTACTCGGAGAGTGCCATCGCCGTCAACGAGTTCCGCCAGGGCAGGCTCGAGGGGATACGCCTGTACCCCGTTGACCTGGGCATGAGGAGGCCGCGCTCCCAGCGGGGGCGCCCCGTCCTGGCCGACGCCGAGGCTGGGCCCAAGACCCTGGAGCGGATGCGCCAGCTCTGCGCCCCGTTCGGGGCAGAGGTGCGCATCAAGGACAACGTGGGGTATATCACACCATAAACGTCCAGAGACACGGGGTCTCGCGCGTCCACACTGCTGGCTGCCAGGGCAGGTGGCTGAGCTGGCTGGGGCCCAAAGCCCCAGCCAGCTCAGTGGTCCTACGTCTCCAGCGCTGCCTCGACGCTGAGTGTCACGTTGCCTTTGAGCGCCTGGGAGATTGGGCAGCCGTCTTTGGCGCCTTCGGTGGCCTTTCGGAAGGCAGCCTCGTCTATGCCCGGCACCCGGCCGCGCACCTTCAGGGCGCTGGAGACGACCCTCCAGCCTCCGCCGACCCGGTCGAAGGTGACCGCAGCGCTCACCTCCAGCCTTTGGGGCGGGGTTCCCGCCCTGCCCAGCCCGGCCGAAAGAGCCATGGCAAAGCAACTGGCATGCGCTGCGGCCAGCAGCTCCTCTGGGCTGGTTCGCCCCTCTGGGGACTCGGTGCGTGACGCCCACGAGACGGGCAACGATGCGAAAGCCTTGGTGGTTCTGGTGCTGACAGCGCCTTTCCCCGACATCAAGTCACCGTCCCAGGTGACGTGGGCTTCGCGGATAGCAGCCATCTGATGCCTCCTTCGACAGAGCACTGATAGCCCCAGTATACCCTTTCAAGCCCTCCCCGCAGACCCCTGCTCTCCCCTGGCGGGATATAATCACTGCCGGGAGGAACAAAGGGAGCCTGTGCTCCTGTACGCATGCTTCTTGACTTCCCCTAGACAGGGTGCCAAACTAGAGCCGTTATTCCTGAAAGCTGTGGGAGGTCAGCGGGTGCTCATTGACCTGCACACCCATACCTATCCCAAGTCAGACGACAGTTTTCTTGAACCGGAACAACTGATTGGCAGGGCCAGGGAGGTGGGGCTGGACGGGATCTGTCTCACCGAGCACGACGGCTTCTGGGATGCCGAGACTGCGGAGGCACTGACCCGTCGGTTCAACTTCCTGGTCCTGCCGGGCTGCGAGGTGACCACGGAGGAGGGGCATCTGCTGGCCTTTGGTGTGGACCGCTACATCTTCGGGATGCACCGCGCCTCCTTTGTCAAGGAGTTAGTGGACAGGGCCGGGGGGGTCCTGGTGGTGGCGCACCCCTACCGGCGCAAGTATCGCGAGGAGGAAGCGCGGGATGAGATCTCCTACGACGGCATGGTGCGGCGGGCGTGCGAGAATATCGTCTTCCCCCTGGCCGACGCGGTGGAGGTGATGAACGGGCGTGGGTCTGCCCGTGAGAACGCCTTTGCCCATGAGATTGGCAAGCGGTTCGGGCTCAAGGGCACGGGGGCCAGCGACGCGCATCGGTGGGAGGACATCGGCACCTTCGCCACCGAGTTCGAGGCCCCCATAGGGAGCCTCTCAGACCTGATCCGGGAGATCAAGGGGGGGCGTTTCCGTCCGGTGGCCCTGCGGGCCCCCTGGCAGGCCAGCGTGCTCGCAGGCAAGGGGAGGAGCGCCAGTGGCGCAGCCGATTCTGGAAGTTAGAGACCTCCACACCCATTTCTTCACTCGCGAGGGCGTGGTGAAGGCCCTCAACGGTGTGAGCTTTACTCTCCACCAGGGGCAGATCTTGGGCCTGGTGGGGGAGAGCGGCGCAGGGAAGACGGTCACCGCCCTTTCCATCCTGCGGCTGGTGCCCTACCCTGGCCGGATTGTCCAGGGAGAGGTGCTCTTCAAGGGCCAAAACCTCCTGTCCATGAGCAATGAGGAGGTGCGCCGCATCCGAGGCAGAGAGATCGCCACCGTCTTCCAGGACGCGCAGGCTGCGCTCAACCCTACCCTTACCGTGGGCTCCCAGGTGGAGGAGGTGCTCCTGGCCCACACCCAGATGTCCAAGAAGCAGGCGCGCGGGGTCGCTGCGGAGCTCTTCCACCACATGGGGCTCCCTGACCCGAAACACGTGCTTGACCAGTATCCCTTCCAGATCAGTGGCGGAATGGCGCAACGGGTGATGCTGGCCATGGCCCTGGCCCTTGAACCCGAGATTCTCATTGCCGACGAGCCCACCTCCAACCTGGACGTGACCCTCCAGGCGGACATCCTGCTGCGGCTGCGAGCCCTCCAGAGGGAGCGCAGTGCCTCTATCCTCCTGATCACCCACGACTTGGGGGTCATTGCCCAGATGGCGGAGGATGTGGCTGTGATGTACGCAGGGAGCCTGGTGGAGTATGCTGAAACCAAGGCGCTCTTTCGACACCCCTCCCACCCCTATACCTGGGGCCTCTTCCAGGCCCTGCCGCGGGTGGACAACCCCACCGCCACGCTCCATCCCATGCGGGGCAGCCCGCCGAACCTGGTGGACCTCCCGGAGCAGTGCCCGTTTCTGCCGCGCTGCCCCAAAGCCACCAACATCTGCCGTCTCAATCCGAAGCCACCGTTGCAAGAGAAGGAGCAGGGGCACCAGGCGGCCTGCTACAACGAGGTCCGCTACGAGTGGGCGAAGTAGGGGTGAGGTTTCCCTTCCTGAACTCCTTTCCATCTCCCGGTGAGCCGAGACGCCCTGGCGGTCCGATTCCTGGCAGAACAGTAAAGATGGGGTGCGAGTCCGGCCCGCCTGCGCTCACAGGTGGGAGCTGCATCGCCAGCCGGCCTCTTCCTACGCATGTGATGCGTGGTCTCTGGGTCCAGGTGTCCCGTCTCAGAAAGACGATGCATTATTCGGGTGGCCTTCGATAAGCTCAGGCCGAACGGGTGGGAATAAACCTCCGTTCGTGGTGCGCCTGTCGAACCACGCTACTTATTCAACGAACTTCAGAGTTGGGACACTAGTACCTACTATCATAAATCAGCGTCATCTAAATCCGCTCACCCTGAGCTTGTCGAAGGGTGAGCCGCTCATGGTTCGACAAGCTCACCACGAG
>JACQUN010000097.1 GCA_016210285.1 Chloroflexota bacterium | reverse complement strand
GTTCTGGTGGGTGACGGTGAAGGTCCAGACTGTCCCCTTGCCGCTGGACTTCACCCACTGGATATCGGTGCCCCAGCAGTGGGAGCAGAACCCCCTGGGGTAGAACTGGAACTTGTGGCACCGATTGCACTGCTGGACCAGGAGTTCCCCCCGCCTGCACCCGTCCCAGTAGGGCTTGGTCTCCCCAACGATGTTGGGGAGCACCTTCTTGTACTCTCGGGTTGTCATATCGCCCCCTCCTTCTTGGTACACGCGCCACTCTCGGCTTACATTCTTTCGAGGGTGGCCCATGGGAGCCATTCCCTGTAAAACATGGCTCCCCTGACTCCTCCCAAAGGGCTTCTGCTAGTCTCTCGCCAGGACGACGGTGCCCCCGCTATGTCGGCTCCCCAGGGCGCCGCCGGTGCCGTGGCAGAGGGCGATCTGGCACTCCTTGACCTGCCTGGGCGTGCCCTGAAACTCGCCACGAAGCTGGCGGGTCGCCTCCAGCAGGAGGAAGATGCCCCGCATGCCAGGATGGTTGGAGGAGAGGCCCCCCCCATCAGTGTTGGTGGGAAGAGGGCCGTCCACCCGCAGGCGTCCCCCGGAGACGAAGGCGCCACCATCACCCCGCCCGCAGAACCCCAGGTTCTCGAAGCTGGTGAGGACGGTGATGGTGAAGGAGTCGTAGATCATGCAGAGGTCAATATCCTTGTGGGTGACGCCCGCCATTGCCATGGCGGGCCGCCCCGTCTGGTAGGCGGCGATCTCCAGCAGGTCACGCGCGCCACCCCCCTGGTGGGCGATCCCCTCGGCCATGCCCAGCACCCACACCGGGCGCTTCTTGCAGTTGCGCGCCACCTCCGGAGCCACCACCACCACAGCCCCTCCCCCGTCAGAGATGACACAGCAGTCCAGCAGGTGCAGCGGCGAGGAGATCATGCGCGAGTTCAGGACGTCCTCCACCGTCATGGGGTCCCGGAACATGGCGTGGGGGTTCATCGAGGCGTGGTGGCGCATGGTCACAGCGATCTCCGCCAGTTGCTCCGGCCTGGTGCCGTACTCGTGCATGTGGCGCTGGGCCACCATGGCGTAGAGCCCCACGGTGGTGGTGCCGTACGGCTCCTCGAAGCTATCAGGGGCATGGGCGATGCGCGGGGGGCCCGCGCGCCAGGCCCCGCCCGTGCCAATCGAGACCCCCCCGGAGCGGGCGGTGCTGCCGTAGGTGATGACCGCCGACCTGATCCTGCCTGCGGCGATGGCAGTCACAGCATGGGAGAGGTGGAACTCGAAGGACCCGCCGCCTACGTTGGTGGTGTCCACATACTTGGGATAGAGGTTCAGATAGTCCGCCAGGCCGAACCCGGTGATGGAGGGGGTAGTATAGGCGCAGAAGAGGGCGTCTACATCCTTCTTCTCCAGCCCGGCATCCTCCATGGCCTTGATGACGCTCTCGGCGATGATGAGGGTATCGCTCTTGTCCGGGGCGTAGCGGGTGGGGTGCTCATGGACCCCAACAATGGCTGCGGACTTCCGCAGATCAACCATAACCGCCTCCTTGGCAGGGCTGGCCCTGCACCCACAACTGGATGAGACTCGAAGGTGCCTGTATCTTAGGGGCCGCGGCGGGGGGGTGTCAAGGCGGTGTGTTGTGCGGCAGCGGCTGACCCAGCGTACCAGACCCTGTCCCCACCCCGGAGCCCCGCGATGGGCATGCCCCTCACACTTTCGGCGCCCCGTAGGGCTACCCTTCAGCCGCTCGAAATGCCTGACGGTAGAGGTGGATCAGACCCTGCTGCCGCCGGGCCGACGTGAGGAGGCTCTGGCAGGCTCCCGCCCCCCGCGGAAGGAGGGTCGCCGCCGCCTCACGAAGCAGCTCGTTGTCCGGGGAGGCCGGCCAGGCATGGAAGAGGTCCAGGGCAGCCCTGGCCAGCTCCCGGGCCCTGGTGCGGCGGCCCAGGGCGAAGCAGAAGGGCAGAAGCGAGTTTACCGCCATCTCCCCGGCGCGCCCGTCCCCAATGAGGGCGGGGCCTCGCCTGACCGCGACCCCCAGGTCCAGGTGCCCTTCCCAGTAGCCCGAAGCGGGGATCACCAGGGCATCCAGGGCCCCGCGAGGCCCGCCGCTCTGCCCAGCGCAGGCTCCCACCTGAAGGACCAGCCCCTGGAGCAGGCCCTCCCCCCAGAACCGCCCCAGGAGGTGCGCCATCCCCGCCAGACGCCGTGCCGGACGGTTTTCGGGCCGGATGCGGTGCAGGCACCAGGCCGACCTCTCCACCACTGCGGGCAGGCCGAGTCCCCCCCAGCATGTCTGGAGTGCGGCCGGGAACGGCTCCCCGACACCGCCCCGGGCGGTAGGAGCAGGGGACAGCCAGCCACCCGCCCCCAGCAGCAGGGCCTGAAGGTGAAGCAGCCGCTCCTCGGCGCCGGCCCCAGCCACCGCCCGGCGGAGGAAGCGCAGCGGGAGCCCCTGGGCAGTGGCCAGCATGGGCTCCCGGTTCCGGCTGTAGCCCAGGGCCTCCATGAGCCCCTGGTAGAGGACCTCCTCCGCAGGACAGTCCGCCATCCGGAGAGACAAGGCGGCGGCCCTCTCCCGGAATCGGGCATCCCCCGCCCGGTCCAGGGCACCTCCCAGGCCCGCGGGGGAGGGCGCCCGCCAGGGGCTGGGGGGAGGAGGGGCCTCCATCTTCGTCTTGCCGCGGCGGCGCAGGCGGTCCAGCACGGGGAAGAGGGCCAGGACAGGCATCTGGAGCCCCAGCTCCAGGGGGTGCTCCAGGGAGGGCGCCGAGGGCCACAAGACCACGTGCAGAACCACCCCGTTGTAGCGCCGGTCGCGGCTGTGGCCGTGGGCCTGCCACCCCTCGGGCCGCAGGTGGACCTCCACGTCGCCCCGCAGGATGCTCCCTCGCGGCGACATGAGCAGGGCATCCCGGAAGTCGGGCCCAGGGCCTGAGGCTGGCATGCCCGGGTAGAGGACGCGAAGGCGCTGGCCGTCCTGGGCGGTAAGCCAGGGGACGCGGGGCGCCTCCTCCCGCCACAGGCGGGAGACGCTGCGCTCCGTTACCCGCTGCCGGAGCTTGCGGCTGGCCGCACGGCTCACCTGTGCCAAGGCGCTGCTCCTGGCGCTCGAAAGAGTGGTGACCACGTTAGAACACCAGTGCCATGATACTCCTCTCAGTGTCATCCTGCCAGCGCACCTGATGGCAGCGACCCCGGCATTCCCATCCCGGATGGGCCGAGGGGGTGCACCCACCCGCAGGCGGTTCCAGTCGGTATGTGTTGTAAAGGCATCCCAGGGGTGGTAGCCTTCAAGCAGTCCGAGCTTGGAGGCGGTATATGTGGACTTTCTGGATTGGGTTCCTGTCTGGATTCGTTGCAAATTGGGGGTTCAACATGGTAAGCAGGCTGCTGTTTGCGCCATTAGTGCGCTACCAGGTCAAGCCAATAAGAGTAGAGGTGGGTGGGGATGAGCCTTATGGGGGGGCCAGGCTCATTCTAGCAGTCAGCCCGCCTTCACGTCTTAGGGCACTGGCTGACCCTATGGCGGAATACCTTGTAGCCGATGCCTGTATAGACGCCAGAACCCATATTCCCTTGAAGTGGAGCGGGGGTGACGTTTCTGGGTCACATCTGCTCACGGATGGGGCAAGACAAGTCACTATCCAGGTGGCTACGGGCCTACCAGGTGCCCAGGCCGTTCTTGGGGACGACACAAGCAACGGAGCAGCATACATGAAGGACGGCGAATGCAGAATCATCGTTCGCATCCTGCGGAGCCTGGACGGAAAAGTAGTTTGTCAGGCAGTCCTCTGTGTCCTCGTTCGAGATGGATGCATTGTACGGTGTTCTCTAGCTAAAGTTCGCTAACCACTAGTGGAGGGTGGAAATGGTCAATAAACACATACCGACTGGAACCCCGCAGGCCGAACCCTTGGCTTCTGCCCGCCGTGAGCGTATAATCCTCCCCAAGCACAGCCAGGCAGCCAGAGCGCAGATCCGTAGCGCCGGGGACGAGGGCAAGCCTCCTCTGTTCCTTGCCAGGAGGGCAAGATGCCAGGACCGGCCCTGAGCTCCAAGCGATACCAGGTCAGCGACTATCTCGAGGCCAATGAGCTCGACCACCGGAGGGGCTGGACGGATGGCCTGCCCATCATCCCTCCCACCGAGGAGCTTGTAGGGGCGTTCCTTGCAGCGGCGGGGCGGGCCCCAGGGGACGTGGTGGGAGCGGAGCCCACCAAAGGGAAGGCCCTCACCGCGGAGAAGGTGGCGATCAACGCCATCATGGCGGGCTGCCTCCCGGAGCACATGCCCGTGGTCCTGGCCGCGGTGGACGCCATGAGCCAGGACCCCTTCAACCTGCACGCCATCACGGTGAGCACCGGCGGGGCAGCAGTGCTGGCGGTGGTCAATGGGCCAGTGGCGCGGGAGCTGGGGATGAACTCCGGGGTCTCCCTCTTCGGTCCCGGGCCCAGGGCCAACGCCGCCATCGGCCGGGCAATCCGCCTGCTGCTGATGAACCTCACCGGCGCTGTCCCAGGCATCCTGGATAAGGGCACCTTGGGCCACCCTGGCAAGTACACCTACTGCATCGCAGAGGCGGAGGAGGCCAGCCCCTGGGAGCCCCTGCACGAGGAGCGGAGCCTCCCCAGAGGGAGCAGCGCCGTCACCGTTTTTGCAGCCCTGGCCCCCTGGCAGGTGAGCAACCACGCCAGCAACACCCCTGAGGGCATTCTGGCCAGCATCGCCGACGTGCTCAAGGCCGTGGGCCCAGGGCAGGGCGAGGTGGTGGTGCTCCTCTGCCCCGAGCACGCCGCCCACTTTGCGCAGGCCCGGTGGTCAAAAGCGCAGGTGAAGGAGTTCCTGGCCCGCACAGCCCAGCGGACGACACGCCAGTGGCTGGAGGCCGGGAGGCTGGAGGCTGCGGTGAAGCCCGAAGACCTGGACAAGCCCCTGGGGGTCTTCCAGGGCCCAGGCTCGGTGACCGTGCTGGTGGGGGGTGGCGCGGCAGGAGGGTTCTCCGCGGTCATCCCCCTGTGGGGCGGAGGCGCCGGCTCGCGCTCGGTGACGCGACCCATCCGGCAGGAACCCTAGCATCCCAGAGACACATTGGGGAGGTAGGTATGGTCATCACGACAAGGCCTTTGACAGTCCTTGACCCAACCGCCGAGGTCCTCCCAGTCAAGGGCGCCATGGCCGCCAGGTCAGACACCCTCAACGGGGTGACCGTCGGACTGCTTGCCAACGGCAAGCGCAACTCCGATGCCCTGCTGGAGGCGGTGGGCGAGCTCCTGGGGCAGCAGTACACCCTCCGAGGGGTCATCGCCCGCAACAAGGGGAACGCCTCCCGCCCCGCTCCCTCCAACCTGGTGGAGGAGTTGGTGCAACGGTGTGACGTGGTGGTCACCGCCTCAGGAGACTGAGGCTCCTGCTCCTCGTGCAGTGTGCACGACGGCATCACCCTGGAGAAGCGGGGCATCCCCACCGCGGTCATCTGCACCGAGCCCTTCATCTCCAGCGCCAAGGCCATGGCCCAACTGGGGGGCATCCCCGACTACCCCTACGCGGTCGTCCAGCATCCCATCGGCAGCCTGACGCCCGAGGGCCTGCGGGAGCGGGCGCGCCAGGCGCTGCCCCAGGTGCTGGAGCTGCTTCTGGCCCAGAAGAGGTAAGCCCTCTCGGAAGGGGTTCCAAGGGGGTTCGCCCCCTTGGCGCTCCCCGTGGGGTGGGTCAGGGGAGCCACCGCTCCCTGTGCCAGGCAGCGTCCCAGAAGAGGTACTCGTAGCGGCTGCTGGTGAGGAAGGCCCGTCCCATCTCATGCCGCTCACGCCGGCCAGCCTGGGCCCCGAGGCGGTCCACCACACCCCGGAGCCACTCCACCAGAGCCGCGTACTCCGGCGAGGCGTACATCTCTATCCACTCGCCATAGAGGGGCTGGCCCTCGGGCGCTCCCCGCTGGGCCAGGAGCTGGCCGATCTCGCCGTACCCCCACTGGCAGGGCAGCAGCGACGCCGCAATGGCCGAGAAGCCCTGGGAGTAGGCCACATGCAGCAGGTGGCGGGTGTAGGCCAGGGTTGTGGGCGTGGGCTCCGTGAGCTCTAGCTCCGCAGGGCTCACGCCGAACCGCTGGGCGAAGCCCCGATGGAGGTCCATCTCGACACTGAGGGTGGAATACAGAAGCCCGGCAACCCGGCCCATGTCTTCCAGGGTGGGAGCCTTGGCGGCAGCCAGGGCCAGGACGCGGCTGTACTCGATGAGAAAAAGATAGTCCTGCCCCAGGTAGAATCGGAACTTCTCCAGGGGCAGGCTCCCCTGACCGATTCCCCGGACGAAGGGGTGTGACTGTGTCTCGCGCCAGAGGGCCGCTGCCCTCCGGCGAAGGGTCTCGGAGAAGTCCATGCCTGCCCTCCACCCTCCCTATGAAAGGAGGGAGGCAACCCACGGGAGGTGGTTCGAAGAGGGTCTGTGAGAGCCTGTACCGTTCGTCCTGGGCCTGTCGAAGGATGAACGGCGACCTTCCTGTCTCTTTTCACACACCCTCTTATAAAACACCCTCTAGCAG